>JAQUSJ010000002.1 GCA_028715175.1 Candidatus Daviesbacteria bacterium | reverse complement strand
AGATAGGTTAAAATCCCTAACCTTCATCTCTACCGGAAGTATTTTAAAGCTGCGCATGTAGCAGCCATTATATGAGCCTTTCAATTGACTTTAAACCGTACTGGATGTATCGTGGCCTAGATAATTAGCCTTGTTATTGTTATCTATCAAATAGAGGCAAAGCCGCGGACATGGAGAATTTCATCTTTAACCATTGGTCGGATATCTGCCCGATTTAAGGTAAGCACAGCTAAGGTTTTTCCTTTGGTAGTTATGAATTCAACTTCCAAGGTTTTACCATTTTCATAAATATGCACAATAGTACCAAGATCACCCTTTTTCAGGTTATGTTCCTTAATATTCTTATTTAATATAACTGTATCTAATTCCTTCATAGTTATCATAATTATACCGGATACGCAGTAATAAATCGAGGTCTGTTTTGTCCTTTCTCAAGAATCCAGATAGTTCTAAGTTTAATCGTTTTACCGGATGGTGTATGAACTTTTCCATATAGCATTCAAAAACGGAGGAGAGTTTTTTCCTTATACCCCCTGGGTAGTTAAAAGCTTAGAATTCCTCAAGCGTTGAAGTGTCTCCTTCAGGAAGCCCAAGTTCCTTGGCTTTAAGCAGCCGCCGCATGATTTTACCTGATCTTGTTTTAGGCAATTTATCAATGAAGTCAATTTCCCGCGGATAGGCATGTCCGGCCAGCTGTTTTTTGACATATTCTGCCAGTTCCTTTTTTAATTTTTCCGAAGGCTTAACATCTTTTTCCAAAACCACGAAGGCTTTAATGATCTCGCCCCGGAGCGGGTCTGGTTTTCCGATCACCCCGGCCTCCACCACTGCCGGGTGCGTCATCAAGGCTGATTCGACTTCAAACGGTCCAACCCGCTCTCCTGAAGTTTTAATGACATCATCAGCACGCCCCACAAACCAGAAATAACCCCAGCGGTCTTCCCAGGCCCGATCACCGGTAATATACCAACCATTTTGAAAGTATGACTTGTATTTCTCCGGCCTTCGCCAGATGGTTTTCATCTGTGACGGCCAACCAGGTTTAATGGCCAAATTTCCTTCTTTGCCAAACGAGACTTTTTTGCCTTTATCATCAAGGATGGCGGCAGAGATTCCAGGGACAGGTTTTCCCATTGATCCGGGTTTAATATCCATTGAAGGGTAATTGGCAATGACAATTCCCCCTGTTTCTGTTTGCCAGTAATTGTCATGAAAGGGGAGTCCCAAAACTTTTTGCCCCCACAAGACACATTCCGGATTTAATGGCTCGCCCACCGAACAAAGGTGGCGCAGGCAAGATAAGTTATATTTTTTAACCAAATCCGATCCGGCTGCCATCAAGAGCCTTATAGCAGTGGGTGCTGTATACCAAACTGTGATTTTATAATTTTGTAAAATTTCATACCATTTGGCAGGATCAAAACGGCCCTCATAAACTACAGTGGTGGCTCCATTTGCCCAGCTGCCTAAAATTTCATAGGCAATGCCGGTTACCCAGCCCGGATCAGCCGTACACCAATAAGTATCACTATCATGTAAATCCAGCACCCATTTGGCAGTCAGCTGTTCCATTAAAATAGCGCCATGCCGGTGAACCACTCCTTTAGGTTTTCCGGTGGTGCCGGAAGTATAAAGCATAAAAGCCGGTTCATCCCAGTTCATATGGGCAACATGAGTTACCTCTTTGGCCTTATTCATCCTTTTGCTAAAATCCGGGGAATCTATCACCACAATATGTTTTAAGTTTGGTAAAGAAGCTTTAGCTTTTTCCACCCGAGGTAAAAGCGCTCTGTTGGTAATGACAATCTCGGCATTCGAGTCTCCCAAACGATCCTTCAAAGCTTGGGGCCCAAAAGCAGAAAATAAGGTTCCGGCGATTGCACCCACCTTTTGGATACCTAAAAAAGCATAGAATAGTTCTGGCACTCTGGGTAAAAAAATAAAAGCCCGCTTGCCTCGAGACAAACCTAAATCACGGAAAACATTTGCTGCTTTATTGGACAAAATTGATAAATCATAAAAAGTGAAAGAGAGTCTTTCCCCTTTTTCTGACTCAAAATAAAGAGCAATTTTATTCTTCCTCCAGGTTTGGGTATGTCTGTCTATGGCGTTGTATGCGGCATTAAAAGTTTTGTCCTCAAAGTAAGAGAGTTCATTTTTGGCGTCTTCCCATGAGAACTGTTTATAAGCTTTTTCATAATCGAGAAGGTTGGGTTTAAGAAGCGCTTGATTTTTACGAATAATATCCACTTAATATTATTATATACTATCTGATATAGACTGATTTGAAGTACTGTTTGAAGATATCATAAGCTTCTTTGATTTCTTCTTTGGTGGGTACGGGACAATCCTCCAAGGGATTTTTTATACCTAGCTCTTTATACTTATAAAATCCATAGGTATGAAAGGGGAGTATTTCCACTCTTTGGATGTTTTCATATTTGGCAAAATATGCTCCCCATTGATGCAAAAACTCCTTTTGATTAGTATATCCCGGCACCAAGACATAGCGCAGCCACATTGGTTTAGCTATTTTTTCCAAATATTTGGCAAACTGCAAAACCGATTCATTCGAGGTTTGGGTAACTGTTTGATGCCAGATCGGATCAATGTGTTTAACATCCAAAAGCACCAGGTCGGTTTTTTCAAGCAGTTTTTTGGCCGTCTCATCCAAAATAGACCCATTAGTATCCAGACAAGTATTAAATCCGGCCTTTTTGGCTTTGATAAAAAGATCCAGCAAACCGCGTCTTTGCAAAAGCGCTTCTCCTCCGGAAATGGTCAAACCTCCATTATCTTTAAAATATGGTTTTTGTTTCTTGAGAAGCTCAATAATTTCCCCGGATTTCATCAGCTTTCCGCCTTTTAAAAGTCTGGTATCTGGATTGTGGCAATAAAGACAGCGAAAATTGCAGCCCTGCAAAAATACTACCAGCCTGATGCCCGGTCCTTCGTGAGTGCCGAATGTTTCAATCGAGTGGATGTTTAACATATATAGATCCTTCGACTCTCCGGCTTCCGCCGGATCGCTCAGGATGACACTTTGTGTCACATTGATTCAAAGAAGGTTCGGGCCAGCACTTCCTGCTGGTGTTCCCTGGACAGCTTGACGAAATTGACAGCATAGCCGGAAACCCTGATAGTTAGCTGAGGATACTTTTCCGGATGGTCAATGGCATCAAGAAGCGTTTCTTTATTTAAGACATTCACATTTAAATGTTGGGCAGATTTGGCAAAATATCCATCTATTAAGGCCACAAGATTTTCTATTTGTTCTTTTTTATCTGCTCCCAGGGCGCGGGGGACAATTGAGAAGGTATTGGAAATGCCGTCTCTGGCGTTTTCCCAATTTAGTTTTGCCACTGAATTAAGTGAAGCCACAGCCCCGTGAGTATCCCTGCCGTGCATGGGATTTGCACCCGGAGCAAAAGCGGCTTTGGCCGCTCTTCCGTCAGGGGTGGCGCCGGTTTTTTTGCCATACATCACATTGGAAGTAATGGTCAAAATGGACAAAGTGGGGGTGGCGCCGCGGTAAATATGATGTTTTTTAAGCTCTGCGTTAAAGCTATCAACCAGCTCTTTGGCTATCAAATCAACTCTGTCATCGTCATTACCGTATTTGGGAAAATCTCCTTCTATCTTGAAGCTTTGGGTAATCTTGTTTTTATCGCGTACTGGAGTAACTTTGGCAAATTTAATGGCAGAGAGTGAATCAGCTACCACTGACAAACCGGCAATACCAAAAGCCATTAGTCTGTCAAGGTCGGTGTCTAAAAGTGCCATCTGGACGTTTTCATAATAATATTTATCATGCATATAATGGATGATATCCATAGTGTTTACGTATACTTTAACTACCTGTTCAAGGGTTTTTTTAAATTCTGCCATGACTTTGTCAAAATCCAAAGTACCTTCACTGATCGGGTTTACCCCGGAAATTAAAGTTACCCCGGTATTTTCATCTCTGCCTTCGTTTAAAGCCAAAAGTAATGTTTTGGCCAGGTTGCACCTGGCTCCGAAAAACTGCATTTGTTTGCCATTTTTCAGTTGAGAGACGCAGCAGGAGATGGCATAATCGTCGTTTTGGTCAATTTCTCTCATCAGATCGTCATTTTCATATTGAATTGAGGAGGTATCGATTGATACCTGGGCGGCAAATTTTTTGAATTTTTCCGGCAGTTTTTCTGCCCAGAGAATAGTTATGTTCGGTTCAGCAGACGGCCCCAGGTTATACAAAGACTGCAAGAATCGGTAAGTTGTTTTAGTGACTTTGTGGCGGCCATCCAAAAACATCCCTCCTAAAGATTCTGTCAGCCAGGTGGGGTCTCCGGCAAATACCTGGTCGTATTCTTTCATGCGGAGTTGTCTGACCAGCCGTAATTTAATAATAAACTGATCTACCAATTCTTGGGCTTCTTCCTCCGTCAATTTACCTTCGGCAATGTCTTTTTCAATGTACACATCAAAAAATCCGCTGACAGCACCTAAGCTCATGGCTGCTCCATCTTGTTCTTTTAAAGCCGCAAGGTAAGCAAAATAGGTCCACTGGATTGCCTCTTTGGCATTTGAGGCAGGCTTACTTATATCAAAGCCGTATGACTTGGCCATTTCCTTAATCTGTCCCAAAGCATTAATTTGATTGCTGATCTCTTCACGAAGTCGGATCAACTCATCAGTCATTATGCCCAGTTTTTTATTCAGGTCGTTTTGTTTTTCCTCAACCAACCGGTCTATGCCGTAAAGAGCCACCCGGCGGTAGTCTCCGATAATCCGGCCCCTGGCGTAATTATCCGGCAGACCTGTGATCACTCCGGAGGAACGAAACTTTCTCACTTCTTCCGTATAGGCATCAAATACCCCGTCGTTATGGGTTTTGCGGTATTTAGTGAAGATTTCTTTAACTTCTGGGTCAAGTTTATACCCATATTCCTCGCAGGCTTGCTCTACGACGCGGATACCTCCAAAAGGTTTGATAGCCCGTTTTAGAGGTTCATCTGTTTGTAATCCCACTATTAGTTCCAAATCTTTTTTGATATACCCGGGTTTATGGCTTACAACAGTAGAAATGGTTGAAGTGTCAACATCTAAAACTCTGCCTTTTTCAAACTCTTTTTTCAACAGATCTTTAACAATTTGCCAAAGTTTCCCGGTTTTTTCCGAAGGCCCTTTGAGAAAATTAGCATCACCATCATATGGCGTCAAATTATGAAACAAAAAATTACCTACGTCTACAGTTTCTTCCCAGGCGTCTTTTTTGAAAGGTTTGCTCATAAATTGATTATACCATCTCTCAGCACTTGGAGTCCTCTGGACAGTTCACAATAAACCCTTCGGCATTGCTCAGGGTTATAACATACGGTCGTATACTTAATGTGAACAGATAGATCAAACGTTATTCACGATAGTCTTTACAAAAGCAGACATATAGATTATTATCTATATAATGAAATTTAAAAACAGCTGTTTTAACTGTTTTGCAGCTTTATCTACTCCAGCCCGGATAGAAATCGTAGCATTACTGCAAAAAAGAGAGAGAATGAGTGTTTCAGAAATTGTGAAACACATTAAATTAACTCAGCCCACAATTACTCATCACTTAAAATATCTGGAAAAAGCAGGAATTTTAAAGTCGCAAAAGATGGGGAAAAAGGTTTATTACTATCTAACCCCTGTTTGTTTGGGTGGCGGGTGCCATATTTTTGACTAAAGAAGCAATGGGCAATCTATTAAAAATTACTAATTTATCTTCATCTATTGAAGGGAAAAAAATTATTTCCGGGATCAATTTGACTATTCAGCCCGGGCAAACCATTGTTTTAATGGGCCCGAACGGTTCAGGCAAAACTTCTCTTTTCAAAACAATCCTGGGAGTAGGTAATTTTAGAATCAACTCAGGCGAAATCTATTTTGGAAACAAAAAAATCAATAATTTATCAATTGATCAGAGGGCCCGGTTGGGCATTGCTTTAATGTTTCAAAAACCACCTAAAATAACAGGAGTAACACTATTAAGTTTGTTAAAACTTTTAAATTCTGATGAGAGGAAAGTTGGCAAGCAAATTAAAAATTTCTCGGCAGGAAAACTTGCTTTGCGCGATTTAAACAGCAACTTTTCCGGCGGAGAGTTGAAAAGATCAGAACTGCTGCAGCTGTCCTTACAAAACGCTTGGCTTTACCTTTTGGATGAACCTGATTCCGGAGTGGATCTGGATAACATCAAATTAATCGGAAAACAAATTAATGAGCTTACCAAAGAAAAAAATAGCAGCGTAATTATTATTACTCATACCGGTCAGATTTTAGATTATGTAAAGGCAGATAAAGCATATCTTATGGTTGACGGTCAAATGAAAAAAAATGTTAATTGATCTATTCTCTGGTGATAAAAAAAAGATGAGGTCGGTGGGGATGAATTTTAATTCCTCCAAAATAAGCGGTTCGTTATTTATTCAAAACAAAGATCCCATTTATCATTTAATGAGCGATCCTGGAGTAGAGGTTTTAGATATGAAAATGGCCCTAAATAAATATCACAGTCTTAAAAAATATTACTGGAAATTAATTGATCCTAAACAGGATGAATATACCGGGCAAGTTTTTAATGATTTTCATCAGGGGTATTTTATAAGGTCAAAGCCCGGGCAAAAAGTTGAACTACCTGTGCAAGCTTGCCTTTTTATTGCCCGGGAAAAGTTTAGCCAAAATATCCACAACATCATTATTGCCGAAGAAGGATCAGAATTAAATATTGTTACCGGCTGTTTGACTGCAGATTATATAAAGGAAGCTTTGCATATTGGTATTACGGAAATGTATGTCAAAAAAGGCGCCAAGCTAACATTTACCATGGTTCATAATTGGGGAGAGAAGATAAAAGTTAGGCCTAGGACGGCTACGCAAGTTGAAAAGAACGGGATTTTTTTGTCCAATTATATTTGTATCAAGCCTGTTGCAGACTTGCAGATGTCTCCGACGTGTTATTTAAACGGTGAGGGGAGTGTAGGTAGATACAACTCTTTACTTTACAGCTATCCAAATTCCAGTATTGATGTGGGAACTAAAGTCTTTCTTGAAGCTGAAAAAGCCCGGGCAGAAGTTGTGACAAAAGCAATTTGTAGCGGCGGAGAGATTGTCATACGGGGTTATATAAAAGGGTCGGCTTCTAAAATCAAATCTCACCTGGATTGTAAAGGCTTGATTACCGGGAGAGGAGGTCGGATGCGGGCTATTCCCGAGCTTGAGGCTAATATGCCTGATTTGGATATGACTCATGAGGCAGCTATTGGCAAAATATCAGCAGAACAACTTGAATATTTAGAGGCCCGTGGTATTAGCGAAAAAGAGTCTTTATCCTTAATTACCAAAGGATTTTTGGATATAACTTCCATGAATTTGCCATCCGGCTTGGATCATCAGTTGATAGATTACCTGGAAACACTTTAGCCTTAAAAAAGGTGATTTTGTGATAGTCTTGCGCCTTCACCCGGGGTATTCACGATAATTTCTTTTACTTCTTTTAATTCCTGTAGCTTTGCTTTTACTGCACCAACATTTTCCTGTTCACAAATCAGATGGATATTTTGGCCGGTGTTAATGGTGAAATAAACAGGTAGTCCTTCTGCCCGCCATACTCCTGCGAGTTTCATGATTGTTAAAGTCCCCGGGGTCCAGTAAATCAGGGGAGGGTATTGGGTGAGCATGATGGTATGCAGTTCCAAGGCTTCCTGTTCTACAAACTCCCCAAACTCTTTGAAGTTTCTTTCTTTAATTAATCTTTTAACTAATTTATTTTTTTCTTTCATTCGTGAGAGCCGCAAAGCCATAAAAGGGGACGATTGGGCTGCAGTGTGCCCTATGGAGGTAGGTACTTCTTTTCTGACAGTTGAAACAATGGCCACTACATCTGCAATTTTCCACCAGTCAGCAGGGAAAATCCGGGTGGCATAGGAAGTTTCCGAGGTATTTCCGTCCAGCCATTCCACAAAACCTGAAGGAATTGATCTGCAGGCAGAGCCGGATGCCTGCCGTGCCAAAATAGATAACTGCTTTTCAGATAAATTAAGTCCTGCAGCTTTTGATGCTGCTAAGGTGAGAGCTGCAAAGCCGGAAGCTGCCGAGGATAGACCAACTGCAATTGGAAAGTTGTTTTCGGATGAAACTTTGGCTTTTAGTCCGCCAGCTGGCGGATTTGCCAGTTTCCTGATTCTGTCCAGGTGTTTGATGACTCTTTCTGTTTCAATATCTTTGGGAGTTTGACCATTTAGCAGGATTTCGTCTTTAGTATATTTATCTGAAAACTCCACGGTAGTGGTGGTCAGCAAATTACTTAAACACATAGAAATGCTGCTGTTTGCAGGCAGCCTTAAAACTTCATCTTTGCGGCCCCAGTATTTGGTAAAAGCTATATTTGATGGTGCAATAGCTGTGACTTTATTCATCTATTCTGACTCCTTTCGCATTTACTTTGACATCAATCACCTGCCCGCCAGCTTGGGTGATAGCATTAGCGACAGTCTGTTTTTTGTCCTCCGCTGCTATAGCAATCATGCAGTCTCCGATGCCTGCTCCAGAGAGTTTGGCTCCGTATGCTCCGGCTTCTCTGGCGGCGTATATCATATCAGATAACTTTTTACTTTCGACGCCAAGGGTTGATAGATAACCTTCATTAAAATTCATTAGTTCTCCTAAGGTTATAAAATCACTTGTTAAGATAGCTTTTTTTGCTTTTTCAACTAATTTAGCGATTTGGTCGTAAATATTGTTTACGACAGAAGGGTATTTTTTCATCTTCTCTGCTACTTCATCAATAAGTCTAACTGTATCAAACTTAATACCACTATATCCCACTAATACTGGTAGATCATCAATTTTAAGGGGTTTGATAATTTTACCACCTGTGACAAAGTACAGCGTGCCACCATAAACTGCTGCTGCCACATCAAACCCGGAACCCTTTCCTTGAATATCTAAAACTGTTTTGTATGAAAGATCAAAAATAGTCTTGTTATCAAGACTGGCTCCGGTTAGTTCTGATAAAGCTTTAATTATACAGACAGTTGAAGCAGAAGAGGAGCCAAATCCAAACTGAGAGGAAAATTCTGATGTAGTAGTAACTTTGATGCCTTTTAGCTTCGCAAGGGGACGCCTTGCGTGGGTAAAGTTTTTGACAGCCAGCTCTACAAATTTGGCTCCTTTGGGAATACTTGTCCCGAGCGGAGTCGAGGGATCACCGATTCCTAGTTGATCCATGGGTTTTTTATAGTTTGAAATTCCTACATCAGGAGCATTAAGCTGGAAGCTTGGTTCATTTGTCAGCTCCACAGCGGCTTTCATTCTCTGATTAACAGCAGTCACAATACAAGGCCGGCCGTAAACTACAGCATGTTCTCCAAAAAGCATTAATTTTCCCGGCGCTGAAACAGTAATTTTTTTGGACTTTTCCGGATAACCTTTTTCTGTTATGTAGTTTTTTCTCACGAAAAGTCCAGTTCCGTCTTGTTTTTGTTTATTAAGTTTCATTTCTAAGACCCTGGGCTCCTAAGGTTGTCTTAATGTAATCAAGTTTATATGATTTGGCAATGTTTTTAACAACAGCAGGATTTGGGTGGTAGCAAAGTAAAATGCCGGTGGCTTTAGTTTTACCGCCGCCTCCGCAGATTTTGGCAGCTCCGCCGGCATTTTCTATTTTTCTGATGATGGATGTTGCATATGGGGATACAACTCCAATAGTTTCCAGATTTCTCTCTCCAGCCCTGATGATTTGAATTAGCTGATTCTCATTAGCATTTTGTATGGTCGACAATAATTCTCTGACCAGTTTTTCCTGATTATCAAATATCTTTTTGAACTTTTTACTTTTTGCAGCTACCATTTCCACCATTTGTTTAGTAGTTTCCTTAGGTTTTCCGGTACTAATCAACATGAAGTTTCGAGTGAGGCGAGGGGAGATGGGAAATTTTAGGGGTTGAACCCCTTTACCTTTTTGGTACCAAATCAGTCCGCCAAAAACTACTGTGGAATTATCCCCGCCGGAAGGATTATCATGAAAGACTTTTTCTGCCTCAAAGGTCAGTTTATTAATAAGATTTAGATCCCATTTTACTTTCAAAAAAGAGAGCAAGGCTGCAATATAGGCAGCTGAAACAGCAGCTGAAGAACCCAGACCAGCTCCAATAGGAATTTGGGATGAAATAGTTAACTGGTAAGGCGGGATGGTTTTAAGTTGAAGATATTTTTTAACAATAGGTTCTATGGTTTTTGTCATTCTGGGGAGGAGCGAAGCGACGACTCCAGAATCAAGATTCTGGTTGCGCTCGGAGACTTGCTTACCAGAATGACATGGTTGAAGAGCAACAGTTACTCTGAGATTGACTGTGGTCAGCAAAGCCGGTTTGCCATAAACTACCATATGTTCGCCGAGCAGGTGAATTTTGCCGGGAGCTGAAATTTTGATCATAAGGGTTTCGCTTTTACCCCGTATTCAATTACTTTATCAAGTCCGACTTTGCCCAGTTTTCTAACCACAAGTGTTACTTTCCGGTTCGGTATTAAATCTTTTTCCTCGCATTCAACCATCTGCAAAGGCATTTTCCTTCCGTCTTCCAGTTTGACAATGGCCACAAAATAAGGGGCCTCATGTTCAAAGCCTTCCGGTGCTATGTATATCTTTGTCCAGACAAGGACTTTACCTGTTTTTCCAAGGTAATTCCTCAAATTTTTATGGTTTCTCCAAACAGTCACAGGACTAGACATAGGTCGGCTTCGCCTCCAATGTAAAATGTATAATGTAAAATGTAAAATGAAGTTTCATAAATTTTAATTGTAAATTGTAAATTATTAATTTTGTAGTACGTGTACTACAACTGTTGCTCCTGTTCCTCCAACATTCTGGGTTAAACCGATATTGGCATCTTTGACTTGCCTTTGACCCGCGTTTTTTCGAAGTTGTTCGGTAATTTCAATAATTTGCTTAACTCCGGTGGCGCCAACAGGATGCCCGCAGGCTTTTAATCCTCCGGAAGTGTTGATGGGGCATTTGCCATTCAGCTTGGTATTGCCTTTTTCAATAAATTTCCCTCCGGCACCAGCCGGACAAACCCCTAAATCTTCCATGGCCATGATTTCAGCAATAGTAAAACAATCATGTACTTCGCAAACCTTAATATCCTTAATTCCGACCCCTGCCTGTTCAAAAGCTTTTTTAGAAGCTATCTGAGTTGCCTTAAGCTCTGTTAAACTCTCTCTTTCCGAAAGATCAATTGTGTCTGAGGCTACGGCGCTGCCGGTAATGAAAATCCCTTTGGAGTCAGTCTCAGCCGAAAGCATGACTGCCCCTGCGCCGTCGGTAATAGGGGAGGAATCAAATAAAGTGATGGGGTAGGAGATTAGGCTGCTGTTTAAAACTTTCTCAGCAGTTACTTCGTATGGGTACTGGGCTTTTTTATTCAAGGAAGCATGATAGTGGTTTTTAACAGAAACCTGCGCCAGTTGTTTCCGGGTAGTACCGTATTTTTGCATATGTGCCTGAGTCATCAGAGCGTAAAGAGCCGGAAAAGTAAGACCGGCTTTCCGCTCCTTTGAAGAACTGGCTCCCATTAAGGCCCAGGTGATTTGGTTGGAAGAAGCATCGGTCATTTTTTCCGCCCCCACCACTAAAACGTTTTTATAGGTGCCGGCTAAAATGCCTTGAATAGCCAGATGTACTGCCAGTCCTCCGGAAGCGCAAGCTCCTTCAATCCGAAAAGAAGCAGCATTCAGCCCTAAAGAAGAAGCAATTACCGGTCCAAGATGATCTTGCCCGGCTATTTTGCCGGTCAGCATATTGCCAACAAAGACTGCATCAATTTTACTTTTATTAATCCCGGAATCTTTGATAGCATCAATCGAGGCTTCCAGAGCCAAATCCAGGAGTGATTTGTCCCAAAGCTCTCCAAATTTTGTTAAACCAATACCGGCTATTTTTATCTTCATATCCTGTATTTGTTAATTATGTTTCTTGCAACCAGCGAATAATCAATCATTTGTTTGTCCTGAATTTGTCTTTGGACGCTGTTTTTGTTTCTTTTTTGAAATTTCTTAAGAATGGGGGTAGTTTCAAAGACAAAAGCGTCTGATCCGGCTCCTGATCCATAAGAACACATGAAGATTTTTTGATCGGGTTTAGCAATATCCAAAATGGCAGCCAGCCCTATCATGGATGAGGCAGAATAAGGGTTGCCTATTTGAGAGACTATAAAACCCGGTTTAATTTGTGTATCTGTAAAACCCAATCTGTTGGCGGCTTCTTTGGGGAATTTGCCGTTAGGCATATGAAAAACAGCCCAGTCAAAATCAGCAGGTTTAAGCTTAGTTTTCTTAAGCAGCGAAGCAGATGCTTTATAAACATGGTTAAAGTAAGCCGGTTTTCCTGTAAACCTTCCGCCATGGGAGGGGAATTTTTCGCTGTCTCTCCTCCAAAAATCAGGAGTATCTGAACAGTAAGAGGTGAAGTCTAAGATATTGGCAACTGTATCTTTATTGCCTAAAATGAAACTGGCTGCGCCGGAGCCGGCCGTATATTCCAAAACATCTGAAGGTTTGGATTGAGCTACATCAGAACCTATGGCCAGAACATATTTTGCCTTGTTTGTGCCGACAAAACCTGATAAAAGCTGGATACCGGAGGTGCCGGCTTTACAGGCAAATTCCAAATCAACTGCCAAAAGTTCTTCCGGTAGACCTAAAATGCCGGCGACTGTAGTGGAGGTAGGTTTGACAGCATAAGGGTGGGATTCAGAACCAACAGTAATGGCGCCGATACTGTCAGGTTTGATTTGTCCGTTTTGCAAAGCCCTGAAAGAGGCTTCAACTGCTAAAGTTACCGCATCCTCATCAACTGAGGCGACTGCTTTTTCCAAAACCCCCAGTGATTTTTCCACATCAATCGCTTCTTTGCCCCAGGCATGAGCAATCTGTGATGGTTTGATTCTGTATTTTGGTATGTATACTCCATAAGAAACAATACCTGTCATAAGTAGTCGTCAGCCGTCAGCTTTCAGTCATCAGACTAGTATTTCTTAGTCTGATAGCTGAAGACTGATAGCTTTTTTCCTTCCTAGCTTTTTGTGTGCTTTTGCAAGAGATCCTTCTGCCAAAGATGCCAAAAGTGAAAGTTCACCGGCCAAAACTGCACCTCCCAAAACTTGCGAATATTCTAGCACATCAGATACTTGCATTATCCCCAAAGCTTCCTGCTGAGCAGGCAGATGCGTCCCCCCGCCAACAGTGCCGGCTATCAAAGAGGGGAGGTATACGGAAAAAGAAAGATCACCATTTTCTAAGATCTCGGTTGAGGTAACTCCTAAACTGCCTTCCACCACATGAGCCAGATCCTGGCCGGTTGAAGTAAAAACAGCAGCTATAATATTGGCAAAATGAGCATTAAATCCGAGTGATCCTGACATTACTCCGCCCAGATGGCATTTTCTTTCCACCACCTCTACTATTTTTCCGGGGGTAGTTTTAAGAACGTCAGCCACTATTTTCTCAGGTAAAACTATTTCGGCCCAAACTTTTTTTCCGCGCCCATTGATGAAGTTAAGCCAGGCAGGTTTTTTATCTATATCAAAATTACCGGCCAGTGAAACGCATATAACTTTGGTTTTTTGCTCGATTAATTTAGCTGCTTGCTCTGTAGCGAAAGTAGCCATATTCATGCCCATGGCATCCTTTGTATCAAAATAAAATCTGACAAATAAATTTCTGCCAACAACCCGGGATTCAGCTTTTAACAGTTTTAAATGAGAGGAAGTTGACTCGGCTATTTTTGCAAGTTCTTTAAAATTTTTTTCTATCCAAATTTCAGCTCTTAAAGCTTCACCTAAATTTTTGGCTTTAAAAACCGGCCCGCGGGTAATCCCGACATTTTCTACAAATACAGTTGCTCCGCCGGCTTTATTGATGGCTTTGCAACCTCGGGAAACTGAGGCCACCAATGCTCCTTCGGTGGTTGCTAGAGGAATATAATAATCCCTAAAAACACCTCGAAGGTGGGCCTTGACTCCTTCGAGGTGGATTCTCAATGGTCCTGCCACTCCCAAAGGGATTTGGGTGGCACCCACTAAATTCTCAATATTTCTGCCAACAGCTTGATCCTCTGTAAAAGTAAAATTGCTGATATTATCTAGTTTTATATTTAACTGCTCCTCTAAAAACTTGCGTCTTGCTTGGGCATTTTTAAAGTCACGAAGAGATATCTTGTTTTTCATAAAAGCCAATTTTACCACAAACAGTGCATGCAAGCTGCTGATGTGGTAAATTATGACACATGGATTTGGAAGCAGAACTGAATAAATTGCTTGATGATTTCCGAAAAGAGGCAGGCAGGATAGATCGCGCTCTTTTACCACCAGTTGATAAATTTATTAAAGCAAATCAGGGAGGGAAGAGGATTAGGGGGAAGTTAGTGGTATTGGGCTTTCAGTTAGCAGCACACCTCCGAGGAGAAAACGTCCGATGGAACAAAGCTCACCCCGGAGGTGAAATACTAAAAGTAGCTGCGGCTTATGAAATATTCCATACTGCTCTGTTGGCTCATGATGACATTATTGACAAAGATTTAATCAGGCGCGGTCAACCTTCGCTATATCAGGCTTTGGGCGGGGATCACCGTGGCACTTCTTTGGCTATAAGCCTGGCTGATGCAGGTTTTTTCCTGGCTATAAAAATAATTTCTGAAGCTAACTTTCCAGAAAAGGAAAAGAATGAAGCTTTAAAATATTTCTCAAATACTGCGCTTCAAACTGTCATGGGGCAGATTCTGGATATAGATGTGGATTGTGATTCTCCCCGCCGATTGGCGAGTCGAATTATAGATAAAGGGGATTATTTTAAGGTTGCTCTATATAAGACTGCCAAATATTCTGTGTCAGGACCGCTGATTTTAGGAGCAATTCTGGGTGGAGCAAAATCACACCTCGGAGGAGTCAGAGCCCACCTCCGAGGTGGACAATTGTTTAAAAATTTGGCAAAATTCGGAGAGAATCTGGGAGTTGCTTTCCAAATTAAGGATGATATTTTGGATAATGAAGTTGCCTGGACAGGAGGATTAGATTCGGCTAAAAATGAAGCAAAAAAATATGAAAATAGAGCAATGAAAGTATTGCCAAGGATAACAGGGGGCTCTAATCGCGCTAAAGATAAGAAAATGAGTAAATTATTGCAACAGATGGCAGCATATTTAGTCCAGAGGACTAAATAATTTTCAATGAATCATTGATCAATGAAAACTTACTGAAAATTGAGAACTGAGAATTGAAAACTAAGACTTAATTTAAAGTATATGGACAAAACTATAAAAAAACTAAACCAACAAAATATACCTCAGCATATAGCCATAATAATGGATGGCAACAGAAGATGGGCCAGAGTCAGGAATTTGCCTGATATTAAAGGGCATGAAAAAGGAACAGAAGCTTTGGAAAACGTAGTAGAAGCTGCGGATAAAATGGGTATCAAAACAGTCACAGTTTATGCTCTTTCCACAGAAAATATTCAAGAGCGGGCCAAAAGGGAAGTTTTTGAACTGTTTAATCTGATGAGAAAAGGTTTCCATACAAGACTTAAGAAAATGATGCAAAAAGGGGTTAGAGTAACTATTTTAGGGGAAGTACAAGGTCTTCCGGAAACCATTAAAAAACTGATCGATCAGGTCAAGGATACATATATTAAAAGTGAATCAATAAAATTAAATATAGCTTTAAATTATGGTAGCAAAAAAGAGCTGGTTGAAGCAATTAAAGATATTGTTAAAGAGGGTGTTGATGTTAATAAAATAAACGAGCAGATTATTGAGAGGCATCTTTATACCAATGGCCAACTTGATCCCGAGCTTGTTATTCGGACAGGAGGAAGATCAAGGCTGTCAAACTTCCTGCTTTGGCAGACAGCCTATTCTGAATTCTACTTTACCAAAACATTATGGCCGGATTTTGATGCTGGGGAGTTAAAGAAAGCTATTGTCTGGTATCAGGAGCAGAAGCGCAACTTCGGGAAATAGTCGTCAGCTTTCAGTCGTCAGTCGTCAGACTTTTTGTTACTGGTCTGAAAGCTGGTAGCTGAAGACTGACAGTTATTATGGTATTTCTTCCCATTTCTGGTAGGTTTGGGAAAAGAGATTGCGCAAAATGACCAGATATTTGGGCTGGTTGTTGATCAGTTCGGCCGGCTTGGTGGTATTGTTGTTGCTTCCAAGAGTCCGGCAAAATTCAATGTTTTTGTTGCTGTCTAAAGATATTAAACTGCCGTTAATGACCAGCTGGTTGGCAGTCACAGGTGAGCCGTGGTTGCAGCCGGAACCTGCAGTGTAGATTTTCCCGGAAGAGATAATAACTGCATCAATCCGGGTAACTGAAGGATTGACAGTGACATCTCCTTTTACCGCCAATACCAATCCGGCATTACTACTTGTATGAGTCAGATTAGTGTTAATCGATAAATTGCCATCTATGAAAATAATTCCTGTTTTACCAACAGTCATGTTGCTTTCTACAGTTAAGTCTCCGGTAATATGATAGAGCTTATCCAGTACAGGAGGTGTTGGAGTAGGGGTTGGTGTGGGAGTAGGGGCTACATAACCACATGCTGTGGCACAGCTGCCGGACTTTAAAGCAGTACAGCCTGAAGGATCAGTGGTGTTGCACCAGTTGGCAACTATGGCAGTCTGGTTACTGCAACTTATGTCCCAGCCATTATTTTGATAAAACCGGAGGAAATTAGGAGGATCTCCCTGCTTGCTGATCAGACAATCCGTGCATGTATCCCCGGAACAGGCAAACGCTGCATGACTCCAGCGCAAAGAAACTCTGGCATCTCCGCCATTTTCATAGTATTCAAGCTCGATTAGGTGTTTGGCCTGGGAAGAAAATATTTGAGTATAGCTTCTCTCAGTATAGCCTGTATCAACCCAGCTGTTGATCCTGGTTACTCCGTCAATTTTCAGTCTGACCCCGTCATCCGCTCCGGCATAAAAGGTGTAAGTTCCTGCCTTAAAGGTAAAGTTACCCTGCCATCTGCCTGAGAAAGTATCAGATCCCACAGTGGAGTTTGGCGCACCGGTACCCCAGTTTTGATCTAAGGCTGTGGCTGTGTCAGGAACCGGAGCTGATAAGGAAGGTCCGGATGGGGCGCCGCCATCAGGCGTATTAAAATTAGTGCCGTCCCAGAGATTACCGGTCAACTGATTTGTGCCTGGACTGGGGGTATTACCACATGCTATGGCACAAACACCACTCTTCATGGAATTGCATTGAGCTGTGGCCTGCTCGCTGGTAGCGTTACACCAATTCTGGATTATGCCTGTTTGACTGCCGCAACTTATGTCCCAGCCATTATCTTCATAAAACTTAAGAAAAGCAGTTGGATCTCCCTGGTTATTGATCAGACAATCAGTACATATATCCCCGGAACAGGCAGGCGCTGATTGGGCAAAGACTTCTGAGATGGGGTTAACCAGTTTTTGGATGAGGTTTTTAAAGCTGGCTAGGAAGTTAGTGGGTTGAGGTAGTAATGCCTGGGAGGATAAGTTAATGGGATTTGTGAGGGAGGATTGGGTTTGGTTACCGGTCAAAGTAATTTTTTGATCCGGACCAAGTTTGGATTGGGTAAAGTAGAGTGATTTTAGATCATCATAAGTAAGAAGCTTAAAAGGAGCAAAAGGAGCAGAACTGCCCACCACACAGATAGCTTCGGAATTGCCAAAATTATCAGATAAGCCGTAAGTAGTGATTAATCCTCCTGTTACCCTGGGGTTTTGGCTTTGGGCAGGACAAATTATACCCTGGTAGGTAATGGCATCCGGTCCACCGGAAGCTCTTATCCAGTCATTGCTGTGAACGTCTCCGGAAGCTTTTATCCAGGCAGAGATGCTGGGAGGATCAACATAAAGTATATTGGAAACACAGTATTGGCTGCGGCCATTGATGCTGAACTCAAAAAGATAGGGAGTGGGTCCACTTTCAGCTTTACCAATCAGCCATTGCCAGCTGTATTGATAACCCTGGACCTGATAAAAGGAAGGGATGTCCGGGTATGACGGGGAGGTGACTACCTGAACACCAGCCGGGTCTAAAGGGGTGGTAATATCCAAAGCTATGGAAAGATACCTTCCCGAGGGTCCTTTGGACAAAACATTAATCGTAAAAGGTTGATCTTGTTTAGGGGCTGGAGGATCAAAATACATGATGTCATCGGAAGTGCAATTTGGGCCGGTGGTGGGTGCAACATAATTATCCCCGCCACCCCCACCACCACAGCTTGCATCATAGTAACAGGCAGGACCAAAGTACCAGGCATATGAACAAGTTCCGGAAACATATCTTTGGTCAGGCTGGCAGCCTGAAGCACCACAGTTGGAAAAAGAACACCCGGGAGGAGGAGGTGGAGGAGCGGGAGGAGGGGTGGCAGGAGGAGGATTGGAAGAGGAAGTGCATTCGCTGCAATTTGGATCACAGAGAGAGGAGTAGCCACAGACACCAGAACTATTATATCTGCCATTGCAAGTCTGGACTCCTGTCCCGCTGTTACAAGTTTGGCTATACTGGCACTGACAGCTGACACAGCCAGGGATTAAAGTCCCGGAGCATTCATAGTTTAAAGTAGAGCAATAGTTACTTGGCGGATTTATACAGCATTTTCTACAAGTTCCACACTGAGAGTCATACAAACAGACAGGGGGAGGAGTAGGGGAAGGGGAAGGAGGGGGAGGTTCTGGGGTAGGAATGGGGGTGGGGGGAGGAGTGACAGCATAACTACAACACCTAAATTCTTTTAAAGGGATAGGATAGTCACCCCTATTTCTTTCTTCACAATAATCACGGCCTAAATTTTGACAGCACTCGGTACCACTATATCCACCAGAACCTGAACAATTTGACTCAAATAAGGGTGTTGAACAAACTGGAAGAGAAGAAGATGTAGAGCGCCAGGTGCTTTCACATAAATCATCTGTACTTTGTGCAAAGGCTGTTTGAGAAAAAGCCTGATTACAACAAAAAAAGAGTAAAAGAAAAAAGAGAATTTTAGATCGCAATAATCGCCGTACGATCAACATAATATAAGCGTAACATTATTTAATCGCCTAAAACAAGCAGTTTTGTGTTACCTCCAGAGGTATCAGTTAAGAATTTGATAGGCACAGGTATTTCTCCGGGACTTTTAAAGAGTGTAAATTGTAACACTTGATTATCCTCCTTTAAGATTAATAAGGGTTCCCCCTTTTTGATATTTCTTGTTTTACTTTGATTTACATACTCTCTGGGACCTGGGAAATTGCCAATCGTTTCAAATGCAAATCTTCCCGATGCTGAAATACCCATAGAATATTTAATATTTCCTTGAGTAAAACTTATGCCAAGACCATCAGTTGATCCAGGCTGAATATTGTTGGAATAATCATAAACAATACCATCAGTTGGAGCCAAGATAACTGCTCTTTTGGGGACATTGGTAAACAACATATAATTTTTGTTTTCAGTCAGAGTTCTTTTCCTGACGTCTTGGGGATCAACATTTAGGGTGAATTCTCGATAGTCGTAATGAATATTATCAAAACCTTCAGGCGGCTTAAGAGGGAAAAGGAGAGTAAGAGGATCTGCTGATTTTGCTTTTTCTTGAATGGTTGCTAAAGGAACACGGAGGGTATTGCTTTTTCCAATATAGCCTCCAGCACTATCATAAGTAAAAGATTCGGGATTTCGAGGAACAATTTTGTCTCGTGCATATCTAAGACCAGCACTTACAAGACCCCCTTGAATCTCTGCAGCTATACCTCCTATAGTAACAGCAGCTACTGCTGCCCCCAACCACTTTAAGAAACTCCTTCTTGGAACTTCTCTTTTCATCCGTTCAGGAAGCGCCTGTGCATCTGCGCTCTGAGTAGCTTCCCTTGGTTTTGGAGCAACAACCGCTGCTGAATGTGAAATTAATTCTTCTGGCATAATTAGTTACCCTTCATATTAAATTATCCTATAAATCTATAGGCTTGTCAAATTTTTACCTTACTCCGGTTTTGGCAAACTCACTAGTACAGCTTTGCCAAGAATAAAAGGAATTGTCTTTACGACGCTCGCAGAAAGAAATAACCATTCCTGCCTCGCTGATCTGAGAAGTTAGAATGCCATGGATACCAATTCCTTGTTTAGTTCCATCCTTTTCTTCCCAAAAACTTTCACAATAAATTGCGCCATAAATTTCTTTACAATTCCAATCTCCTTTAGGTGTGAGGGAGAAAAAAGAAGTAGTGGTAGTTTGAGCAAGTTTAGCCGAAGGAGTTGAGGTTGATGAGAGCCAGAAGGAAATATTAAGAGAGGATAAATTAGATCCTGTTTTGGCAAGGGTAAAAGTAGCTGTTATTGGTTGTTGAGGAGTATTCCATTTAGCAGAGAAGCTTTTGGTGGTGCCTGTATCTTGAGTAAGATCAAAGGAAGATGGGGGTAGGAGAAAAGGGATTAAAATTTTTGGTAAAGATTTCATTAATGTTTCTTTAGCTCTACTACTAAGTTTTTCTTTTGATGGACTTATTTGGAGTGGTTGATGTGGTAAAAAGGAGAAATATTTGGGGAAAAGAGAGGATAAGGATAAAATATTAAAGTAATTTAGAATTAAAATAATAGCCAAAATCAAGATTATTATTCCTCCCGAGATTAAAGATATTTTTATGATCTTTCTTAAAGGGGAGGGAGGCTGAATGTATACTTGTGGAGTTACTTCCGGAGTTGGCACCGGAGCCGGAGAAGGATTAGGGCTATCCATAAGTTTATGGTAGAGGATAGGCAGGATGTTGTCAAACTTTGTGTGCAAACTTTGGGGTATTTTTGATATTGCTTTTTAAATTTAGTGGTAAAGACAAGATTTATGAGTTGAGCCATTTAATGGCCTCCTCAGTAGAATCAAATCTCATTACTCTGCCTGCCTTAATATCTTCTTTAGCTTTTTTATCTGACCATGCCCACCACTCATTAGAACCATAAGCAGGCTCATTTTCAGATAATCGTAGTTTTATACTTTCTACTTCTTGGTTTAAACGCTCCAATTTAGAGAGTATTTTCTCGTATGTTTTTGCCGGTATAGTAATTGTTTGCATAATAAATTGATTCTAATCATTCTCGGGATCACTGTCAAGGTATAACTGCTTCAATTTTGACAAATGGATTATATTTCATCTAAACTGGTTTTAGATGAGGTTTCAAATTAAAATCTTTTTTATTTTTCTTTCCCTGCTGGTTATTTTTCCGGTTTTTGCTCTAAATAGCAAACCTACCTTTGCTTCTGCTTCCCATATTGTCAGGTTAAAGTATGAGGATGGTAGTCCAGTGGTGGGTAAAATGGTTATTTTAAGGACTGGAGAATACTGCAATTGCGATACAGATGCGTGTCCTGATTGTGCCTGTTATGATTGTAGCCGTGACGTAGCTCTTTGGGATCAAGGTGGAGGTTGTTGTAATTTTGATTGCGGTAAATATTCAACTGGTCCTACTTGGACTGTGAACACAGACAGTCATGGTATTGCTATTTTTTCAGCCAGAGCTGGATCTAATGCTGGTAGTGGGATTGGTGGTGGTGATTTACAGACGTGTTCAACAGGAAGAAATGGACGTATGGTGATGGGAGTGGCATATTTAAATGGTAGTGGTTGGTGGCGCCTTGAAAATGTTAGCAACCGTCCGGGCGGCACTGAGACAAAAGATGACAGCGCGCCTAGCGCCTGTTTAAAAGGCCATCCGAACTGTTGCCATTGTCCAGATACCACCCCACCTGATGAACGGTTGCGTTATAATCTTGCCGGTGATTATGAGCCATGCGCAAGATATAACGAGGAGGGTACAGATGTAGCTTATTGGACCCACAATTTCTCTTCGACGCAGAGTTATCCTATTCGGGCCAATATGGCTGTTAGCGGCCTTCCTTATAATTGCGACAATTGGAGTGGTGACAATCCGGGTACAAAGACCACCAATATCTATTGGGAATGGACTTGGATTGGTTCTCACGCTCAAAATTCCACTCCTCAAAATAAACCTCTTTTAGCTTTTGCCAATAATCTTTGGTGCTCCATCTCAGATCTTTTCTCCAAAATTACTCTGGCAAAAAATCTCTAAATTTAAGGTTAGTGTTAAAATAAAGGCTATGGTAAAACTTAATGCAGCCCAGCTGAGGAAGAGTAGTCAGTCGTCAGCTATCAGTCGTCAGATTAAGAAAAATGATATTTATATTATCTTAGATAATGTTTTAGATACTTATAATATTGGTTCTATCTTTAGATTAGCAGATGCGGTAGCTGCAAAAAAAATCTATCTTTGTGGAGGAACAGAAACCCCGCCCAATCACCGGATTAAAAAGGCTTCTATTAATACCACAGAATGGGTGGAGTGGAGCTATAAAGAGTCGGCTACTGAAGCAATAAACGATATACGATTAACGATAAACGATATACAAATTGTAGCCATAGAACAGAGTACAAAAAGTGTTCAATATGATGAATTTAATTATAAACTACCAATTTGTCTGGTAGTGGGAAATGAGACTTATGGAGTGTCAAAAGAGGTGCTGGAAGTAGTAGATGCCATAGTTGAAATCCCTATGTTTGGAGTAAATATTTCTCTAAATGTAATGGTTAGTTTGGGAATAGTGGTTTATAAAGTAGTGGAAAGACATCTTTATAAATGACATCTATTTACAGAATTTTTCTAATTTGCTATTCTGAGAATAAAGAGGAAATATAATTATGGAAGATAGGGGATCGGCTAGAGAAGGCTTACCTCATGAAGGAGAGCTTTCAAGCAGTGTTGATAAATTAGGAGCACGACTGCAGAAACTTCAGGTTTTTGGGAGATCAGCCCTAAGCTTTGTGGGAAGTCATGCAGGGTATGCGGCCGAATTCGGAGCAGGAATGGCAGCAAGCATTGGCGCTAAGACAGTAGCAAGGGAACTATTGACACATCTGTGGGTAGGTGCTGCTACAGGAGTGGTAGGAAGGATTGCGGTAGGAGGGACAGCCGGGCTTATAGTGGGAGCTGGAAGAGAATATTTTAAACAAGCACGGAGAAGCTGGAAGGAGGTAGCTGAGCATAATGCAGGGATTAAACAACGGATTCGGGATTTGGAAACTGGTGAGGGAAGCAGCGAAGAGGCACGGGAATTAGCTCGACAAAAGAGACGTATGGTGGGAAGTTTAAAGCCGAGCGATATGAAAGCGATTGGTATAGCTGGTGCAAAAGGAGCAGCTTTCGGAGCCTTAGGTGGAGCTTTTGCCGAGGTTGTAAGCGAAATGTGGGAGTCAGGTCAATTAGATTGGTTAAAGGAGTTGCCGGGAAATATCGGCCGGGGAGTTGGCGACATGGCCGGAGAAGTCGGTCATGGGGCAGGCGAAGTAGCTGGAAATATTGGTGAAACAGTGGGAAATACAGCCGGTAGGGCTGGAGAGACAATCGGAAGCGTGGCTGGTGAAGCTGGTAAGAAAATAGGTGGTGTACTTGGAGCAGCAGGCGAAACAGGCGGAAATATTTTAGGGGAAGCAAAAGAGACAGCCAGAAATAATATTCCTGGTGCGGCAGGAGCGGGAAATGCTTTGGGTAGGGCAGGCCAGGCGATTAACCAGACAACTGGAGATTTAATTGGAAAAATCGACGAATGGACATCTCCGTTACCTGGTGGTGCAGTCGAAGGGGTTACCTCTAATCCTCCAGATATTTTGGCTGATGCGGCTTCGAAAATTCATGATGTCAATTTATCTCCGGAAGAGGTAGTAGATGGTTTAAGGAAAGAGACTGAGGCTGCTGTGGGGGAACATCTTGGGGATATTGATAATGTTACGCTAGAAGCTATATTGGCCCATGGAATGGATCCAAGTCAACTGTCAGCTGAACAATTTGAACAGGTAAGATATGCTGTACAACAGGCGGCAGAAGCACAAGCTAACAATGTTTTTGCCGATGCTGCAGCACAACATTCAGATAGCCTAGCTGAGGCAGTTTCCAGTGGTCATGACCAATATGGGCAAGTTTTGAAAGAGTCTCACGACCAATTATTTGAAAGTGCTAAAGGAGCACTTAATGAAGCATTACATGCCGATCAGGCAGTTGGACTAGAGGTTCCGGTTGATAGTCAACATTCAATAGTACAAGCTCTACGGGAAGCAGCTGCAAAAGGGAAGGTGGTAGAAATTGGAGGTCATCAATTTTCATCTGAACAAATTAATGCTTTGGCTAAAGTTTTTGAAGGTCACATTGACCAATTGACCGATGCTTCGGCAGCCGCAGTTGAGGCGCATGCTACCGAGGTATTAAATTCATTGGGAGGTTTCATTCCTCTTGAGGCTGGATCAAACCCATGGGAAGTTTCAACTAAGATATTAAAAGATGTTTTAGGCAAAGCTCCTTCGCCTAAAGAGATTATGGAGCTTGATAAAATCATCTGTCAGCAAAACGGTATTAGTGTGCCTTCCTGGGGTATAAAAGGGTCTATTGACCATCGCGCGCTCCCAGTAGGGTTTCCAATCAAGATAGATGATACAATTAAAAATGCCATTTTGGCTATGGTTAAAAAATAAACTCAAATAATTTATGGACCAAGCAGATCAACAGATTAATGAATATATCGAAGGTTTGGTATCAGATTGTATTAACTCGCCGGTTTTTGTGAGTCTATCTCCTGATAGAAAACAGCAGATGACAGACAGCATCCGTGATCACCTGTATAAAGTTATTGCCGAGATAGTTATAGGGGCTTTGGATAAGGAGCAGTTTAGCCAGATAGAACATTTGGAGCCGGGAAGCGTGGAGATGGCAAATAAAATTCAAGATTTCGCCTCAAAAATTCCTAATTTACATAAAATTATTGAAGATAGACTTACTCGGGAAGTAGAAGGTATTAAAAATAGATCTCCATTAAGTTAATTATTTCACCTTTTGACATGATTGCATTTAACTTTGGATTAAAGTGTATCCTACTTTTTTGTGGCTTTCGATAATGTAGCCATGAGTCTTCATAAACGGATGGTTTCTGAGTCTGTAAATTAAGGCATCCAAAGCCCAATCAGTTGTTTCTTCAGATCCGGCGTCAGACGGACTCCAAACTTCTCTGAAAATTTCATCTTTTGTCACAGTTTTGCCCATGTTTTGCCACAGTAATTTGAAAAGTTTTGCCTCCTTCACAGGTAGTTTAACCGGCAGATTTGTTTTGATATATTCCGAGAGCAGAGGAGTAAAAAATTGAAGTTTGTTTATCATGCCTACGCCCAGCAGGTATTCATCTATATCAGTTACGGTCTTGCCTTGGGTAATCTTTTGCAGGGTCTTTTTTTGATGGTAATTCAGGTAGTCCATAAATTCCTTCATTTGCATTTTTACAAATTGATCCAGCAAAAACTGTTTCTTTTGAGAACTTAACAGGATATGCAAAAGCTGGTTATGACCGCCTGATAATTCCAGCAGTTTTTCCAGAGTTGGTTTTCCCAGACCAGGTCTGGGAGGCTCAATTTCCAATAGTTTTTTTAGATCATCTTTGGAATATGGTTTGAAATATAGAATTTCTGAGTAAAAATTTAAGTTCCCTCCGGCAAGCGCTTCAGCAGGGATTATCTCAGGCATAGGCTTGACAGAAGTAAAGATTAAGACGACTTTATCAGGTACTACAGTTGATAAAGACTGGATATTAGACAGGAAATTCCAGTCGAATTGACTTTTAAGTTGATCAAATCTGCTAAAAATAATCACAACTCTTTCCTTCTTTTGGGCGAGAGCGGCAATAGCTTTTTTTACTTCCAGCAATAACTGGTCATCAGTTTTTGAACCGGGTTTACCGCCCAATTCTGAAAGCAGTAATTTGTAAAACTCATGTTGCGAAAGGGTTGGCAGGTTATATAAATCCACATGGATAAAATGGGCAAAGTTTTGCATTGCCGCCAGGTATTTTAAAAAATAAGAAACACCGACTCCGGGCATAGACAGGACCACAAAAGAAAGGCCAGCATCAATCAGAGACTTAAATTCTTTTAATTTATCCTGGGCAAAGTTTGGCCCCAGTTCTGCTTCTTTAAAATTGTACCGCTGTTTTATAGCCATTTTCGTCAGGATTATAACAGTTTTATATCAAGCAGTCAAGGGACAAAATTGTTATATTGTTGTCATTGTTACATTGTTTTAAAGCAATTTAGCAATTAAACAATGAAGCAATAGAAAATCATATATGGGTATTGAAGCGATTGGATCAGCAATGGGAACTGTAGCTTCTGCGGTAGGTAGAGGTGCATCTCTGGGACGAATCTTCGGTGAGATGCCTTCAGTAGGAGCTGCTTCAGTTAGTGGACCAAGCTTTCTAGCGCCAACTTTTGAAGCAGCTCCAATTGGAGGGTTATTAAATAGCATCGGACCGAAGCTTGAAGGGCCACTAACAAGAATTGTTAATGAAAGTCCGGTTGCTCTTGCAGATTTAGAAAACACTATGCCATTACAAATAGGAAAGTTGAATCCAGTTAAAGAGATTAGATTTAGTGAGCCTTTATCAGTTTCATCTGTAATTGCAGAAGCAGATACTATTCTTGCCCAGGCTCAAAAATCGGTCATTTTCCCCTCCGTCATCCCGACGAATGTTGGGATCCAATTTATGGTTGCTTTTTTGGCGCGATCGGCTGTAGAACCTGCTATAGAAGCCCGGTCAAAGTTGCAGCCATTAACTGAAACTAAAATTGTCAATCAGCCAGCCCAAGTTGTTCTTCCAGCTACAAACCCTGCTTTAAAAGAGCAAGAAGTAGAAAAACTGGTTAAGGAAAAAGTAAAAGTTGAAAAGCCAAAGGAGACTTTAGGAGAAGAGGAGTTTGTAGAAAAAAGACTTTATTTGGAAGATAAGGAAGTTTCACAAGTAAGAAGGTTTGAAATCAGGCGAGCGATTAAGCTGGCATTTACGATCGTAGGTAGTTTGGTCAGCGTAGTTACAGGAGGTATGGTGGCCAGGTTTTTGCCTGCCGAACATGAAGATAACAGAAGTCAGGTGGTTAAAAAAACAGGGCTGGATGGTTCTTATCAGGAAACAGTAGAAGAAATAGCAGACATCGGCGAGTTGGAGTCAGAGGAGCAGGCGGTGAGTAGGTTTGATAGGGTTGTGGCGGAGAAAAAACCTGTTAAAGTGGGGGGAAATGGCAATCCTGTGAGAAATGAAGATGTGGCGCGGGTTTTTAAATATCATGTTGTTAAGCCTGCACAAGCTTATGTAGAAGTACATAGAAGAGTAGCGAAAAAAAGAAATATTACACCGACAGAACCCTGGGGTGCCAATACAACTCCACCTCTAGGGTGGACAGAAGATGGAGAGGGTGGTCGGGATGGAATAAAAGAGGAAACCAGTTTGCAAGATTATCCTGCCTTGGCTAAAGTTTTCCAGGGTTGACAGAAGCAAAGGAGTGGAGTTAAAATACAAATACTCACAAAGAGTTAGTTTTTTTGTGGGTAAAAAGGAGAAAGTTAGAGAATAGTCGTCAGTACTAAGTCGTCAGTCGTCAGACAATCGCAAGAAAGTCTGAAAGCTGATAGCTGAAGACTGACAGCTACTAAATAATACTACTCAAAAATGCACATTAACAACCGAAGATTTTTTTATACTACTCTTCGGTAAAATTAGTCCGGCGATAGCCGGATTTTTAATACCTAAAAGAGTGGTGGGTTAATTAGTTCGGAGTTATGAGTTCGTAGTTCGTAGAAATTCTACTAACTATGAACTAAAGTCCGCCGAAAGCGGACGTACTACGAACTAAAAAATTGATTTTGTCAATTTTTTTTGAGAGTTTGATCCTGGCTCAGGATGAACGTTGGCGGCGTGCCTTAGGCATGCAAATCAAGGGGGTCGCCGCAAGGCGACTACCGGTGGACGGGTGAGTAATGCGCGGGAATGTACCTCGAAGTTGGACATAGCCAGCCGAAAGGTTGGGTAATTTCCAATGTGAATGTAAATTTAAAGCCGCAAGGCGCTTTGAGATCAGCCCGCGTCCTATCAGCTAGTTGGTGGGGTAATGGCCTACCAAGGCGACGACGGGTAGCTGGACTGAGAGGTCGGTCAGCCACAACGGGACTGCGACACGGCCCGTACATCTACGGATGGCAGCAACCGGGAATATTCGACAATGGACGAAAGTCTGATCGAGCGACGCCGCGTGGAGGATGAAGGCCCTCGGGTTGTAAACTCCTTTTATCTGGGAAGATTATGACGGTACCAGAAGAATAAGCACTTGCTAACTACGTGCCAGAAGCCTCGGTAATGCGTAGAGTGCAAACGTTATCCGGATTTATTGGGTGTAAAGAGTTGCGTAGGCTGATCCGTGCATTTTGTTTGAAATGCCCTAACTCAATTAGGGATTTGGACAAAATATGGCGGATCTTGATGGTTGGAGAGGGTGCTGGAACCGATGGTGTAGCAGTGAAATGCGTTGATATCATCGGGAACACCGAAGGCGTAGGCAGGCACCTAGCCAACCCATGACGCTGAGGCACGAAAGCTGGGGGAGCGAAACAGATTAGAGACCTGTGTAGTCCCAGCCGTAAACTATCTCTGCTAGATAGTCGGGTTTTGCCTGACTGTCGCAGCTAACGCGTTAAGCAGAGCACCTGGGGAGTACGAGCGCAAGCTTAAAACTCAAAGGAATTGACGGGGACCCGCACAAGCAGTGGAGCGTGTTGTTTAATTCGATACGAAACGAAAAACCTCACCAGGGTTTGACATGCTAGCGTCCTATTTCCTGGAAACAGGAGAAATTCGCAAGAAGGTTAGCACAGATACTGCATGGCTGTCGTCAGCTCGTGGCGTGAATCTGAAAGAAGATTTAATCGCGCCCTCCCGCCGTAAGGCGGGATGTAAAATTTAGCTCATATCGGTGAATTCCTTATTGACATTCGGGTTACTTTTGGGTAACTTAGAATGTAAGGATAATACCGAGGGAAGTCGGGAAGATGGTTTTCACTGCTCGTAAGAACTTAAAACTGTATGTTTCTGATAGACAAGTAGAAATTCTTGTAGGTTGTTTATTAGGAGATGCTTATCTAACTAAGTTAGGTAAAATTCAAATAGAACAATCAGGTAAACAAGAAGATTACATCAGATGGAAGCACAAAGAGCTTAGTTCGATAAGTTACTCTGGACTTAAAAATGTTGTCCGATTTGATAAGAAGGATAATAGAGTCACAAGGTCATTAAGATTTTGGACTCGGCAATATTTTAGAAGTTGGAGAGAAATTTTTTATCAACAAGGTAATAAAGTGTTTCCAAAAGATCTATCAAGATGGATAACTCCATTATCAATTGCCGTTTGGTTTATGGATGATGGTAGTTATAACCAAAAGTCTAACTGTATTTTCTGCACACAATCTTTTGACGAAAAGAGTCAATTAGAATTAGTAAAAGTATTACAGTCTTTTGGAATAGAAGTAAGCCTAAGAAAAGACAGAATGTCTAGAGTAAGCATGAGAATCAGAAGCAAGAGTTTGAATAAGTTCTTCGAGTTAGTAAGACCGTATATACATTCTAGTATGTATTATAAAATTCCTTGACCCTGTAACGACTTATATATGAGGTACCAGATATTCTGGAAATAAACTCATATTATACGCTAAACATCCTAAATATTAGGATGATGGTATAGTCTAAAGTTGCTAAAAAGCAAATTTGGAGCTGTTATCTTAAGTGATGAAACGAGCGCAACCCTCACCGTATGTTAAATAATTCATGCGGAACAGGTCGCCATTTTGGCGACAGGAAGGCGAGGATGACGTCAAGTCAGCACGGTTCTTACACCCTGGGCTACAAACACACTACAATGGCGAAAAACAACGAGTTGCAAGCTAGCAATAGCAAGCTAATCTCTGAAATTTCGCCTCAGTTCAGATTGGGGTCTGCAACCCGACCCCATGAAGTCGGAATTGCTAGTAATCGCGGATCAGCGTGCCGCGGTGAATACGTTCTCGGGTCTTGTACACACCGCCCGTCAAGGCAGCAAAGTCGGGGGCACCCGAAGTCGCCTTAGGCGACGAAGGTGAAACCGGCGATGAAGCTTAAGTCGTAACAAGGTATCCCTAGCCGAAGCTGGGGATGGATCACCTCCTTTCTGGAGTTTTGTTCAAATCTGATGATTCCCGCGCACCATTCGGTGCAGGGTAAAGCGCGGATTTGATCCAGTCTCGGTCTCACGACCGGACAAATGCCTATTGAATGGTAGGCGAAAAGCGTGATAGCGCGCTATCCTGATAGTCAATCGGGATGATCACTATCCCCACCACTCTTTTGGTATTAATTATTATTTTAAAGTATGAGTACATCACCAGAGTCTTGGTCTCTGTCTAAATCTCTAGACTTTTGTGTACCTATGGAGAGAACAGATATCACCAGTCTTCCTGATTTGGGAGTAGAGCAGCAGAAGAGGCCGTTTTATGGCTTAAATTCTGTAGAACACTCTGCAAAACTTTTGGTAAATAGGTCACCCAGATCGTTTCTATTAGGTCGGATTCCATTAAAGCAAAATTTCCTACATCGGCTAATAGATGGGATAATAGGTTGGTGGCAGGGAAAGACGCCTCCAGTTGAGAGATCAGCAGAGCGTTGTCCATATGAGATTCCAGGACCTGAAGAACGTCTCTCGCCTTTAACCAAGCTTACCTCGTTTTCTAAAAATTAATCTTTTCTCTATAATCTCTTCTATGCTAAAATACAGTATGCTTGGCCACGTACCCAAGTAGCTAAGGGAGCGGTCTGCAAAACCGCGATTCATCGGTGCAAGTCCGATCGTGGCCTCCGATCTGATAAAATATTTGAGTTTGGGCGGTTAGCTCAGCGGTAGAGCGCTTATCTGATAAGTAAGAGGTCAATGGTTCGACACCATTACCGCCCACTACAAAATGGTTTTTAAAAATAATTCTCAAGTAAAAGTTGGAATTGGAGTGTTAGTTTTTAAAAACGGTAAAGTCTTGCTCGGTAAAAGAACAGGTTCGCACGGAGCAGGAGAATATGCCTTTCCGGGTGGACATTTGGAATTTGGGGAATCAATAATTGAATGCGCCAAAAGAGAATGTCTGGAGGAAGCAGGGATTAAGATTAAAAATGTCAAATTCTTGCGTCTTTATAATCTCAAAAGGTACAAAGGTAAACACTACGTTGATATTGGTCTGACAGCGGAGTGGAAATCAGGTATCCCTAAAGTTTTAGAACCTGCAAAAATAGAAGGATGGCAATGGTATGAATTTGATAATTTACCAAAGCCTCTTTTTGAAACAACTCGTTCTTATCTGCAAGCCCTAAAAACAGGCCAGAATTTTTTTGATGAATAAATTAAGAAGTTGATGTGGTTTATTATGATAAGATAACTTTATGCAAATCATTAGTCCTCAGTTCGTTTCCGGCAAAAAAGTCTTACTTCGTTTAGATATAGATGTCCCGATAGGAAAGTCATCAGTCATCAGTCATCAGTCATCAGACCAGAATCTTGTGGTGCTTGAAGATTTTAGGTTAAGAGCAGGCTTGCCAACATTAAAAATGTGTTTGGAAAATGCTCAAGAGACAATTGTCATGGGGCATATTGGCAGACCAGAAGGCAAAGCGGTTGAGGAGCTATCAGTAGCTCCTATCAAACAGTGGTTTGAGGATCAAGGTTTACGTTCCCACTTGACGAGTGGGAAGCTAAAATTACTGGAAAATTTAAGATTCGATCCCAGAGAGGAAGCCGGGGATTTAAGTTTTGCTAAAGAACTGGCAAATATGGGTGATGTGTTTGTTAATGAAGCATTTGCTTCTTACAGACCTGCTGTTTCCACCACTATTTTACCTACACTTTTACCTCACTATGCTGGTTTAAGGTTTGCAGAAGAAGTTAGGGTTTTAGCTGGTGTCAGGAATCCGCCAACTGGCGGATCCAAAAAACCTTTTGTGGCAATCATGGGAGGAGCCAAAGTTGCGGATAAACTGTCTGTCATCAAAGTTCTGGCAGAAAAAGCAGACGCTGTTTTGGTGGGTGGCAAGCTGATTAGTGAGATAAGAACAGAGAATTTAAGTTTGCCCAAAAATGTGCTGGTTGGGATGTTAAATGAGGATGGATTTGATATTGCTCCGCAAACCACTTCAGCCTGGGCCGGGCTTATCCGGCAAAGCCGGATGATAGTCTGGAACGGGCCCTTGGGTAAGTTTGAGGATCCCAAAAATGATGCTACTAAAAAGATAGCCCGAATGGTTTTAGATTCAGGCGCACAAGTTATTATTGGAGGTGGGGATACTATTTCTGCCTTAAGAGAGTACGGATTACTTTCTGAAGTAGAAGAAAAAGCTTTTAGTGCGAGCGATAGCGAGCGCGAAGATGCGAAGGCTGATAAGCCGAGCAGATTCATTTCAACCGGCGGAGGGGCGATGTTAAAATTTTTAACAGATGGGACCTTGCCAACAATAGAAGCTTTGTCGTAATATTTGATTATGCTACGTGTTGCCGTTAATGGTTTTGGAAGAATAGGAAGAAGCGCTTTTAAGGTTGCTATAGAAAAACATAGCGACGAAATTGAAATTGTTGGTATAAATGATTTAACTTCTCCGGCCACTTTAGCTCATCTTTTAAAATATGACAGCGCTTATGGGGTATGGGATCACGAAGTTTCATCAGATGATTCTTCGACAGGCTCAGGACATATCATAGTAGATCAAAATCCCTACACAGTATATCAAGAAAAAGAACCAGCCAGGTTACCATGGAAAGATCTAAACGTAGATGTGGTGATTGAGTCAACAGGCAAATTTACTGATGCCGAGGGTATGAAGCAGCATCTTTTGGCTGGTGCCAAAAAAGTGGTTTTGTCTGCTCCGGCCAAAGGCGAAGGAGTAAAAACACTTTTGATCGGGGTGAATGCCCAGGATTATAAAGGAGAAACACTGGTTAATAATGCCTCCTGTACCACAAATTGCATTGCTCCTGTTGTTGATGTAATCAATAATAAATTTGGTATAGCAAAAGCCTATATGACTACAATCCATGCTTATACCCAGGATCAGTCTTTACAGGACGGGCCCCATAAAGATTTAAGAAGAGCCAGGGCTGCTGCAGTGAATATGATTCCCACCTCAACAGGTGCGGCAGTTGCCACAACCGAGGTAATCCCTGCTTTAAAAGGATTATTTGACGGAATGTCTATGAGGGTGCCGATTATTGTCGGGTCAATTTCCGATATTACCTTTCTCCTCAAGAAAAAAGTTACGGTGGAGGAAGTTAATGAAGCTTTAAGGCAAGCAAGTCAGGGAGAACTAAAAAATATTATGGCTGTAACTGATGAGCCAATAGTTTCTGCCGATATTGTGGGAAGGAGCGAGTCAGCCATAGTTGATTTGGGATTAACCCAGGTAGTGGATGGGGATTTTGTGAAAGTTTTTGCCTGGTATGATAATGAATGGGGGTATTCAAATAGATTGATTGAACAGGTAATTAATGTGGGCAAAGCGTAAGTGTTGACATTGCAGTCCCGTTTTTGATAAACTTCCAGATGGTGATTAATTCACACATAATGAGAAGCAACGCACTAAATACATAATTCCTCCCAGCTGGATCCGCCGGCTGGCGGATTTCCAGCGTTGTATACCTCTTTTTAACAAGTTATTAGTTCATAGTTATTAGTTCATAGTAATATGATTTTTCTGTGAACTGTGAACCGAAGGCGAGAGCCGTACCATGAACTAAATTGGGCCGTTAGTTCAGCTGGTAGAACACTTCATTTGCAATGAAGAGGTAGGCGGTTCGAGCCCGCCACGGTCCACTTACGAAGCTTCGCTTCGTAGTTATGAGTTATTAGTTCGTGAGCTTTGCTCACTTGTAGTTGGTAGAGGATTCTATGAACTCAAGTGAGTGCAACGCACGAACATGCTCAGCACTACTTTTGCACTTTGAAATGTGAATACGGATAAATTAAGAAGGCCAATTTATCCCGCTAAAAGCGGGATTACAAGCCAAAAAATACTCAACAATAATGCATACGGTGGATGCCTTGGTCGAAAGTACCGATGAAGGACGTATTAGGCTGCGATAAGCTTCGGGGAGCTGCCAAAAAGCTTTGATCCGAAGATTTCCGAATAGGAAAACCATCCGGCTTTGCCGGAACTGTTAACTGAATTCATAGGTTAACGGAGGGTACAGCCCGAACTGAAACATCTAAGTAAGGCTAGGAAAAGAGAACAATAGTTTATTCCCCAAGTAGCGGCGAGCGAAAAGGGAACAGCCTAAATCCGGCGCAAGCCGGAGGTTGTAGGGCGGATATACGTGATGTAGCGAGGATAGAAGAAGTCGCTGGAAAGCGACACCACAGAGGGTGATAGTCCCGTAATCGAAATTTAAGCTACCACAATCCGATCCCTGAGTAACACAGGACACGTGTAATCCTGTGTGAATCCAGCAAGACCACTTGCTAAGGCTAAATATACTTTCGGACCGATAGTGAACTAGTACCGTGAGGGAAAGGTGAAAAGAAGAGCGAAACGCTCAGTGAAATAGTACCTGAAACCGTATGTTGACAAGCAGTGAAACTCGTGCTTCGCACGAGAGCTTTCAGTCGTCAGCTGTCAGTCGTCAGACAAAACAAAACGCATTTTGCGCTTGTCTGATAGCTGATAGCTGATAGCTGGAGACTCTCACGCGGAGCGTGAGGATCGCGTGCCTATTGAAGAATGAACCGGTGAGTTACCGTATCCTTTTTGCTTAAGCCATTCTGTGGCGAAAGCGTAGTGAAAGCGAGGGTTAATAGCCCGATTTTATTAAGGATGCGATAGACCCGAAACCGAGTGAGCTATCCATGTCCAGGGTGAACCCGGCAGAAATGCCGGAGGAGGCCCGAACCCGTTGTTGTATCAATAACTTGGGATGAGATGTGGTTAGAGGTGATATGCCTAACGAACTCGGAGATAGCTGGTTCTCCTCGAAATATATCTAGGTATAGCCTGAAAGTTTTAATTGCAGGGGTAGAGCACTGGATGGTCCTCGGTGACGCAAGTCATCGGGACCAATCAAACTCCGAATACTGCAATGTTAACTTCAGAGTCAGTCCGATCCGGCTAAGCGGAGCGGTCTCAAGGGAAACAACCCAGACCAACAGCTAAGGTCCCTAAATGCAAGTTAAGTGTTAAAGGTAGTCTTTATCCTTAGACAGCCAGGAAGTTGGCTTAGAAGCAGCCACCTTTTAAAGATAGCGTAACAGCTCACTGGTCTACTACGGGTGAAGGCGCCGACAATTAATCGGGGCTAAACTTGCTACCGAAGCTTTGGGTACTCGTGCTTCGCACGAGAGTTGGTAGTTCGTAGTTGGTAGTTCGTAGTAATTTTCTATGAACTATGAACTCATAACTAATAACTCTCACGCGGAGCGTGAGTGCGGTAGAGGAGCGTTCTATATGGAGTGAATCCCCGCCGTAAGGCGAGGTGGACTGTATAGAAGTGAGAATGCCGGTATGAGTAGCGTATTAACGTGAGAAACGTTATCGCCGAATGCCCAAGGTTTCCCCGACAACGTTAATCGGTCGGGGGTTAATCGGTCCTAAGGTGAGCCCGCAACAAGCGGATTAGCCGATGGATTACAGGTTAAAATTCCTGTATTAGAGTTATTCTGACAAGTCCTGAGTCCCGATTTATCGGGGTCGAAGGAGCTTTCAAGGGTTGACGAAGTGGGAAAAATCTTTCCCGACATGTTCGGGATTAAGTAACAAGGTAGTGGAGGTTGGTAAATCCGCTTCCAAGTCGAGATTTCGACTTAGTCCGATGGAGTAATCTGTCGGACTACAAAATCGAGTTACGATGAGGTAACAAGATATTTTTCTGTTTCCAGGAAAATACTCGTGTAAGAGAATAATTTTAACCGTACCGTAAACCGACACAGGTGGGCGAGTTGAGTATACAAAGGCGATCGGGAGAACTATCCTTAAGGAACTCGGCAACGAAAGCTGGACGTAACCTTTGGGAGATGTCCTGTCAGGCGTAAGCCTGATTACAACAAAAGACGCTAAGCGACTGTTTAACAAAAACACAGGTCCCTGCTAAATCGAAAGATGATGTATAGGGGCTGACACCTGCCCAGTGCCAGTAATTTACTGTCTCAAGTGACTTCCGCCGTAAGGCGGAATGAGCCTGGGGCCTAAGATCTGGTGAACGGCAGCAGTAACTATAACTGTTCTATGGTTTTGGAATTTCAAAGCCTCAGATGGTGGTGTGTTTTTAGAATTTGACTATATGCTGGAAAATCTGGCGTATCCGGTACTAGTTGACATTTGGGTAAGATTCGGGTAATACTGGATTAATGCCTAAAATTTCAACTAAAAATGTATCCGGTGCAGACAATCAGCAGGAAAGACTTAGGATCTCAAGTTGGATAGTTGGTTTTGTGGATGGAGAAGGATGCTTTTCAGTTTCTATCTTTAAAAATAGAACAACCAAAAGCGGATTTCAGGTAATGCCTGAATTTGTGGTTACACAAGGCCAGAAAAGTTTAGATAGTTTACAAATCATCAAAGACTTTTTTGGATGCGGAGCAATCTATGTAAATAGACGCTATGATAACCATAAAGAAAATATCTACCGCTATTGCGTTCGTTCTACGAAAGATTTAAGCGAAAAGATTATTCCTTTTTTTAAAGCAAACAAACTACTAACTTATAAGAAAAATGATTTTGAAACTTTTTGTAAAGCAGTGGAGATGAAATTAAGTAATCTACACTTAACAGCAGACGGTTTACAAAGTTTTAGAGATCTTAAGAATCCTCAGAGACTAATACGTCGAACTCTGGAAGGTCCAGAGAAGATAGAGTCCGAACTACACAGCGATGTGTAGATGTGACGATTAGATTGTCACAGCAACATAATTGAGCGAAGTTCCTTGTCTGGTGAGTTCAGACCCGCACGAAAGGTTGAACGACTTAGCGACTGTCTTGAGGATAGACCCGGCGAAATTGCAATGGCTGTGAAGATGCGGCCTTCCCATACTTGGACAAAAAGACCCCGTGGAGCTTTACTGTAGCTTGACCCTGATTTAAATTTAAAATTGTGTAGCGTAGGAGGGAGCTTCGGCAACAATGAAACACCTCTCTTTTTTGAATTTAGGTCTCACCTTAACCCTTATAAAAACAGGGTTTGGGACAAGGTCTGGCGGGCAGTTTAACTGGGGCGGTTCCCTCCAAAAAAGTAACGGAGGGGTACTAAGGTACACTTAGCGCGTAAGGAAATCGCGCATCAAGCGTAAAGGTATAGAGTGTGCTTAATAGCGAGACGTACATGTCGAGCTAATACGAAAGTAGGTCTTAATGATCCCCTGATGGCTCGTGGGAGCGTCAGGGCTTATCGGATAAAAGTTACCCCGGGGATAACAGGCTAGTCTTGCCCTACAGTCCACAAGGACGGCAAGGTTCGGCACCTCGATGTCGGCTCATCGCATCCTCCTGCTGAAGTAGGTGGGAAGGGTCTGGCTGTTCGCCAGTTAAAGCGGTACGCGAGCTGGGTTCAGAGCGTCGTAAGACAGCTTTTAGAGAAGAACTGTCTTTCTCCATCGACGTTTTAACCTTCGAGAATTTTGAAAAATCTTTTTGTCAAAAATCTAATATGGAGATACAAAATCTAGCTATATGCTGGAACGTCTTGTAAATGATAATCTACTAGTGTAGTATTTATATACTAGTGAAAATGGTTATCCATCCTAGGATAAAGGAGCAAGATAATCAGCAGGAAAGACTAGACTTCGGAATTACTCAGAAAGACTCAGTAGATCAGAAATTCAGAATGTCAGAAGATCTGTTAAGATAAAATAATGATCAAAGATGTTTCTGATTTGGAGGTTTACATAGAGTCCCTGAAGCTATTACCTGACTTATATAATTTAACCAAGAAATTGCCAAAATCAGAATATGATTTGGTTTTACAAGTTAAACGATCAGGTAAATCAATAGCTTCAAATATATCTGAAGGATTTGCTAAACGGGTTTCAGATAAAGAATTTAAAAGATTCCTAAAAATTGCGATAGGTTCTAGTGATGAGGTGATAACTCATCTAAGAATGATTGCAATAGTACAACCTAAACTATTTTTAGAAGCTAAAAATTTAGCTGGAAGATATAAGGTATTGTCAAAAAGGATAAATTCTTTACATACTCACTGGCAATCTGGAGGAATTTTCTGATTATCTGATACTCAGGCAAACTGAGTTATTCAGAGTTTTCTGAAATCTAGAATCCTCACAGGCCATACGCTAGAGTACGTTCAGTTTACATGAACGTGCAAGATATGGTCGGACCTCCGATGCGAATCGGAGAGCTTGCAGGAAAAAGAAACTAGCAAGCTCCGCCAGTTGGCGGATTACAATAATGTCGGACTCTATCCAGTATGGGCGTTTTGATACTTGAGGGGAGTTATTTCTAGTACGAGAGGACCGAAATGAGGAAACCTCTAGTGTGCCTGTTGTCACTACAGTGGCAGCGCAGGGTAGCTACGTTTCTAACTGATAAGTGCTGAAAGCATCTAAACACGAAGCAGACCCCAAGATGAGGTATCTTTTTAGACCCCTGGTAGACTACCAGGTTGATTATGCTAACGCATAGTCGTTCCGACTAACCTCGGAAGATAGGTTGGCGGTGTAAGTGCTGTAAGGTATTTAGCCTACCAATACTAATGGTCGACGTTGAGATTTTTTTGCTTTGCCCGACATAGCTCTTTGAGCGAAGTTGGGCAGTTGAGCCTTCTCCGGCAAAGCCGGACCGTATTCACATTTCAGGGTGTAAATGATATATTCAGGGCATGAATAAATCTGCTCATCTGGATTATACCCGGTGTAAACATGGTTTTACCATGGTTGAACTGCTGGTAGTTATCTCCATCATTGCTATTTTGTCTACAATTGGTTTGATTGTTTATGGTGGCATCCAAAGCAAAAGCAGGGATACTTACCGTTTGTCTAGTCTTCGTGATTTGAACATTGCTTTAGAAGCGTACAATAGTATAAATGGGAAGTATCCAAACGACCCGAATTGGGTCTGTTGCAGCAGTTGGACCTCAAGCTATATTACCGGTTTAGTGCCTGTGCATATAAAAGATCTTCCTCATGATCCACTGGAACCCTCATCTCCAGGCGGACCTGATTTTTGCTATCTCAGGCTTGCCAATAATACTTATAATATAGAATTTCGCTTAGAAAATAGAGATGATCAAAATCAAACGATAAAATATGTTGGTACGGTAAATGAAGCAGGCAGGACTATGTACAGGTATGATTATGAAGGAGGCAGATAACACTACCGGCAAATCTCCTATTTGACCTGTTGGTTCCATCTGTCATATAATGTAACCCTCGGTGATTTGAGCGAAGTGGTCCGACCTGATCCCATCCCGAACTCAGTCGTCAAACACTTCAGCGGGGACGATAATATATCCGCAAGGTTATGTGAAAATACCTCACTGCCGGGATTTTTATTATTGTTTTGACTTTAGCTTTCTGAATAAGTAATACTTAATATATAGCTTATGAAATCTGCCCGCGGGTTTACTTTGGTTGAACTTTTGATTGTTATTTCAATTATTGCTATTTTATCCACAGTTGGTCTAGTTATATATAGCGGTGTCCAAAAAAGCGCCAGGGCAGCCAAAAGAACCCAGGATTTAAAAGCCATTCAAACTGCTCTAGAGGTTTATTATTCGGTTAATAAAACTTATCCGGTAGTGACTTTGGGTACAGATACCGGATGGAGGTCAGAATGCAGCAGTTGGGGTGGTTATGCTGCTGATCAAGTTGTTCCTAATCCCGTAGGTTATCCCAGCTTTGTTCCCAACTATATGCCTGGTTTCCCCCAGGATCCTTCAATGAATAAAGACACTAGTGCAAGCTGTTACATTTATAGATCCAATGGTGCTGACTATACAATACTAGATCATAGTATAGCAGAATTTAGTTCTAATGATTATCAAAGCCAGAAAAATCTGATTAGCCCGGCCAGAGACGGAGGTTCGGATTGCTCGAAAGTGGATGGTACAGGTATTTGGTCATGGGGTCTTTATTCCTCGCCGATCTCCGGCTGTTGGTAAATAGCAGTGATTATAGTATAATATTTTCATCTTTAAAGAAAGTAAGGTGACCATGGATGGTGACTATGGAGGAGCTTTTGGCTTCTCAAGTGCAAAAATTGAAAGTTTTACACCGCGGACAGGAAATAGAAGGTACTGTTTTAGCGATTACCGGTAAAGAAATCACTTTGGATTTGGATTCTAAATCAGAAGGAGTGATAGCCAGCCGCGATATTCCCGATTCAGTTAAATTAAACCTAAAAATAGGTGATAAGCTGAAAGCTTATGTTTACATGCCGGAAAATGAAAATGGTCAGGTGGTTTTATCCTCGTCTCCGCAAAGTAAAATCGCAACTTCATCTTTTAGAGGTCATGGAATAAACTGGTCTAAATTTATACAGGCTCAAAATCAAAAAAGTAAGCTGCAGGGGAAAGTGACCGAGATTAACAAAGGCGGTTTGATAGTGGAGGTAACGGGAGTCCGTGGGTTTTTGCCAAACTCGCAAGTTGGGTTTGAACTACTTTCCAAATCAGGCGCAGGCCCGCTTCGCCGGAGCGACAGCGAGGCGAGCATGGATAATTTAATCGGGCAAGATTTGACAGTAACCGTTATAGAGGTTAATCAGGACAACAACAAATTAATTTTTTCGCAGCGCGGACAAGTTTCAGAGGAAGCTTTGAAAAAGTTAAGAAACTTTAGCCTTAAGCAAAAAGTCAAAGGTAAAATTGTGGCAGTGCTTCCTTTTGGATTGGTTGTTGATGTTTCGGGGGTAGAGGGATTGGTATTTATTTCAGATGTTTCCTGGGAAAAAGTAGATGATTTAACTAAACAATTCTCAGCAGGTCAGGAACTTGAGATATTGGTTTTGGGTTTGGATGAGGAGCTGGGAAGGTTGAATTTGTCTATTAAACATTTGACAGAAGATCCTTTTGCAAAATTAGCCGAAGATTATCCGACTGATGAGATCGTTAAAGGAGAAGTTACAGCAGTTTCGGAAGCCGGTGTAACAGTTAAACTTGACAATATAGAAGGTTTCCTGCCGGTTTCGAAAATGGAAGCTGATAACAAATATGAGGTAGGGGCAAGTATGAATTTTTTGGTTGATAGCGTAGATATAGGGAGAAGAAGGATTAATTTAGCTCCATTTGTGACTTCAACAGCAGGACTTATTTATAAATGAGACTTATATGACCAGTAAGACCAACAGGTCCTGTTATATCTGCCAGCAGTGCGGTTACAAAGCGCCTCAATATTTAGGTAAATGTCCCCAGTGCGACTCCTGGAATTCATTTGTAGAGCAAATAGAAGAGCTATCAGCTGTCAGCCGTCAGCGATCAGTAAGGCAGAGCGGAAAACAAGTAGAAATAATAGATCTATCAAAGATCCAGAAGACAGATTATAAAAGAGTGAGTACAAAGCTGGAGGAGTTTGATCGTTGTCTTGGCGGGGGGATTGTTAACGGATCGTTGGTTTTAGTATCGGGTGATCCCGGGATAGGCAAAAGTACGCTCTTGACTCAACTGGCGCTGAACATCAATCAGTCGTCAGTAGTCAGCCGTCAGTCGTCAGACAAAGACAAAAAAAGTCTGATAGCTGACAGCGAAGCAATACTGAAAGCTGATGACTCTCGTGTTCTTTATATTGCCGGAGAAGAATCAGCCAAACAGATTAAGATTAGAGTTGACAGGATAAAATCCAATGCCAGCTTAGCTGTTCTAAACGAGATAGATGTGGACAATATTATTGAGGCTATTAGCCTCGCAAGGCCCAGCCTTGTGATAGTGGATTCGATTCAAACTCTTCAAACTTCCGATCTGGAATCTATCGCAGGTTCGGTTGGTCAGGTTCGTGAGTGTACCCATCGGCTCCAGAGACTTGCAAAAGACATTCATGTTCCTATTTTCCTTGTCGGCCATGTGACTAAAGAGGGTAATATTGCCGGACCAAAAACTCTGGAACATGTTGTAGATGTGGTTTTATCCCTGGAAGGCGATCCGGCCAGTATGTTCAGGATACTGCGGGCTACCAAAAACAGGTTTGGGCCGACTGATGAAGTCGGGGTTTTTGAGATGGTTGAGGGAGGCATGATTGAGGTTACAAATCCTTCTAAAGTATTCTTAAATACCAAACAAAATGCGCCCGGTTCGGCAGTTGTGGCAATACAGAGCGGTTTTCGGCCTCTGCTTTTGGAAATCCAAGCCCTTGTTACAAAAAGCGGTCTGCCTATTCCCAGAAGAGTGGGAAATGGTATAGATAACAACAGGTTACAGCTTTTGGTGGCCGTGTTACAAAAAAGACTTGGTTTAACTCTGTTTGATGTTGATATATATGTTAATGTAGTCGGGGGGTTGAAAATTTCCGAGCCGGCCGCTGACTTAGGTGTCTGTACGGCAATCGTTTCTTCGTTTAAAGATATTCCAATTAGAGAGAAAACGGTTTTAATCGGGGAGGTTGGTTTGTTGGGGGAACTTAGGGCAGTCCGCCAAATTGATAAAAGGATTAAAGAAGCGCAAAAACTGGGTTATTCCAATGTTATATCCTCCCAAAATGCCAGAAATCTCTCGGAAGCTATGAAATTGGCCCTTGTAGATAATTTATAATCGGATATAATCTTAAATTATATGGATGAGGAGCAGTCAGTGATAGAAACAGAAAATCAGGCTGAAGAAATTAAGGAGTCTGAAAAGACAGAATCAGAACCTATAAAAAGAAGTTTTATAAGTCGCCCGAAGGAAGATTTACAGTCGATGTATGAACAAAAATCTCAAGAGAAAAAGTCAGGTAAAAAATTACTTATAATTATTGTTGTTTTGGCGGCGTTGCTTTTTGGAGGATATTTCGCGGTCCGCAGTATTACCCAACCGTCTCCGGTTACTACAATCTCCACTCCTGCGCCTACGCCAGCTCCGACGAGCCAACCGGTTCTTAATAGATCGGATTGGAGTTTGGAAATCTTAAACGGTTCAGGTGTGACCGGCGCAGCCAGGAAAATAGCCGATCAAGTGCAAATTCTGGGTTATCTTGTTGTTAAAACCGGAAATGCCGATAAAGACAGTTACCCTCTTTCGCAAATTTTGGTAAAAAAAGAGCTGGAGAGTCAAGTTGAACTGGTTGTTGCAGATTTAAAAGACATTATCAAGATCGCATCAGTTGCCGGTGAATTAAAAGAGGGGACAGCTTCTGCCAGAATAATCATCGGGAAAGACTCAATATAATCTCAAATCTTAGATCTCAAATCGCAAATCTATATCTTAAATCTCAAAACTTTAGAACATTTTAGATTTGAGTTATAGTTTTGAGTTTTGACATTTGAGTTTTGAGATTCTATATGGCAAAATACAGTTGCTAAGAGTTCATTGTTAGTTTTAAGTTCCTCTTAGCAGAAGGACTTATCTTGTGCGTGTACAATTTGTTATCCGCCTGATATTGGCGTTCATTTTTGCGACCATAGCTAGTATTTATTCGCAGCTTATCCCGCCTTTTTTTGGGGAAAACTCCTTTATTATAAGGGTGCTGCTCACGCTGGCGGCAGGCGGTTTGGGTTATGTAGTTTTTCCATCGATTGCCAAATCTGTGGTGAAGATAACAATGACCACATTCAATTTTGTGGTTCACAGGTTGTCATTTGAAGTATCAAGGCAAATCAGCAAACGTCCTGCCACTACTCCAGTTGTTCCTCTGTCCGCCAGACCCTTAATTTTAGATACTTCTGCTATCATTGATGGCAGAATTCTGGATATAGCAAAAACAGGGTTTGCGAGCGGATTAATACTTGTGCCAAATTTTGTTTTAACAGAGCTTCAGCAAGTAGCAGACTCATCGGATAGTCTGAAAAGGACAAGAGGGAGGCGCGGTTTTGAGGTTGTAGAAGAGCTGAAGAAGACTAAAAATGTACAACTTCAGATTTGGGATAAGGAACAAAACGGCAAATTTGTTGATGATAAATTATTGAAGCTGGCAAAAGCCCTAAATGGCCGGATTATCACCACAGATTTTAATCTTAATAAGCTTGCTTCGGTTTGGAACATTACCGTATTGAATGTGAATGATTTGGCAAATGCAGTTAAAACAGTCAGTTTGCCCGGGGAGAATTTTGAAATAAAAATCGTACATCTGGGTAAAGACAGCAGACAGGGCGTAGGGTATCTTGAAGACGGCACTATGGTGGTTGTTTCAGGATCTGCCGACAAAATCGGTCAAACAATTAAGATTGAAGTTACTAAAAACATTCAAACCCCTGCAGGCAGGATGATATTTGCAAAGGAAATAGGGCAGTAGTCAGTCGTCAGTCGTCAGTCGTCAGACAAGAATTCTTAGTCTGACAGCTGATAGCTGAAGACTGACATCTACTTTTCCACATTACTTAGTTTTCTGTTAATATCTAAAAGGATACCCTTATTTTAGCTTGTCATAACAGGATAAAACACCCATCATAGCCCCCAATAATAACTACAGGTCTAGGAAAAAGTAGAGTAAAAAAACTTATGGGACTTAAAAAACTTGACAAATAGTTTTTTTCCTGATAATGTAGATATATTATGTTCGTAAGTAGGTTCATGACCGGTTTAAGAAGGGAAAAAAGGATTAGAGCAAGAACAAGCGGTGTAGATATTATGGTAACGGAACAGGTAAAGAAGATATTACGGACAGCTGACCAGAAGTTAATTCTAATGGTTAGAGGTTAGAAAAAAGGAAAGTGCGAAGCAGACGGACGCACTTTCCTTTTTTGTACTTTAAAAAATAAATCAGCTCGTTAGGGCAGAAAAAATCACTCGCACGGTAGAGACTTGCTCGTTTGTGTTTATTTTGTGTCTACCGGTAATTAACTCATGGAGCGAAGTGACACAAAACAAACAACATTTTTTCTTGCTCCTAACTTCGCTGCTTTTTGCTTTTGCGAGATAAAAGATTGTGATGGACTTTTTGGCAGATAGCTTTAATCTAAAAGATAGAGGTATGTACCAAAAAGTCCAAAAGGTAAAAAAAGAGCATTACTACCGCAGACGGACTCGAATAGCAATGCTCCTTTATTAATTTCGAAAACAATTTCAAGAGCAGATAGAAATTGTTTTCTAAATCAACAATAGAGCAATTTTTAGGGGGTTGTCAATACCCCAAAATAGCTTGGATTTAGAAAAATTGGACAATATATTACCTCAAAAAGAGGGGTTTGGAACATTAACATTTTGGTAGTAAATATTGGGGGTTGATCAACACGCCGCGAACTTGCTCGTTTAATGATTAGAATCGGGGGTTTGTCTAGGGCAGGGACAAGCTCCCGATTGTGATCGTTAGGTTGCAAGTTCTAAGGGCAGGCTATAGTCCCGCGAAGCGGGAGATTAGTCTCCAATAGTAGCTATCAATTAGGGCAGGCTATAGTCCCGCATTTTTGCTTCCAACCTGGTTTCTTGACAATTCGTTCAAAACGATACTAGTAATGATACTATTATAGTATACGGATGAGACGATTTTGATTCCGCGGCAGAAGTATATTCTGAATTTTATTAACCAATAAGGGAAGTTTTTGAAAAAACGATCACCATTATAAACAAACTCAAAAACCCGCTAGAAAAAGCCCTGATTTTATTTTACGAGCAGGGAAGTATATGTGAGATAAAACGGTTGTTTATCGAACAAGTCAAATTTGCAAACGAGACATATTTCAGGTAATTGTCAAACAAAGATGCAGTCTTGACAACGCGTCCTATAGTTGATATAATGCGTAATATGAATTGGTTTTTGCCCTTATTTAAAAAATATCTGTTCCCAATTTTTAGTATTGGAGCTATTCTTTTATTCCTTTTGTGCAATATCTTCCAACCTAACCTTTGGTCAATCAAGCAAGCTAGTGCTACAGATGACCAGGGCTTGGGAGTTTCATTTGACGACAATAGTTCATATACCTCACCTTTAAAAGTAAATATAGGTAATAACGGAAGTCTTCCTGCGGGTTCTTTAAATGTTCAATTTGGTGTTTACCATTGTAAAACTTCAGGTGGGAATGCTTGTGCTCCGGACTTAACGCCCGGTGATCTGGCAGATGATTCAGCGCGGAGTCCTAGCAATATAACAATTAATATTCCAGCTCCAGGTTCAGAAATTTCAACTTACTTATCTGTTCCTTCTTACAATTGTGGTAGAGTTCAAGTTGATATTGGAAGAGCAGGTCATGGGATTTTAGGTGGAAGAACTTTTAATCTTAACACAAATTGTGCTGGACCAGCTCCTACACCAGCTCCTACTCCGGCCCCTACACCAACACCCCCGCAGAATGTTACCACCTGTAAAGGTGAAAAAACACTGGATCAGCTAAGACGCGAACTTGAAATAGCAGGTTATCCCGGTCCCTGGGATACAAATTCCATGGTTGCAGCTTACAATAGAGCAGCCTGTCCACCAGCATCTCCTGCTCCCCAATGTAACTATGATTCAACTCAGGCTAGAGTACAAAGGAACTTATCTGACCCTTGGGACAGCTCCAAAACCATTAATCTTGGTGATCAAATCAGGGTAGGAGGATTTCACGACGGAACAGGGTTATTGGCCGATAATGTCAATTTGAGCGTGAGCGGCGTAGGCAACGTGGGCAATGGTCAATTTATTACACCTTCCACAACTGGAACTTATACATTACTTGTAACTACTCCTGGTCAGTCAGGTGCTGCTTGTCAAGATAGTGCCAGTTTTACAGTTCAAGCTGCTGCCGCATGTGTTCCTGATGGATCATGTTCAGCTCCGACACCAAATTGTGATCAAACTACTACCGGTGTAGATAACTGCGGCAATGCTTGTACTAAAACAGGTGAAGCTTGCCAGCCTGGTTGTACTCCTGACGGCAGTTGCAGCGTCCAGATGCCTTCAGTCTGTGGGCAAATAAATACCGGAGTGGATAATTGCGGAAATGTTTGTACCAGACAAAGCGCTGCCTGCATACCTCAAGGCGGAAATACAATCAACTACAATAACAATACAAGTTCGAGTACAAGTTCAAGCTCAAGTTCCAGCAACAATACTAATACTATTACCTTTGGTAATGTGGGCGTTGCTACTGCTGCACAGCCAGTAGTGGTACAGCCGCAAGTGGCGGGAGTTTCAGTTACCACTTTGCCAAAAACAGGTTTGCCGGCAATTGCCTGGTCAGCTTTGGCTTTTATTCCGGCAGGATTTAGGATGAGAGGGTTTAGAAAGATCAAGAAAGATTTGGAAAATGACCCGCAATTTATTTGGGAAGACAGACAATTCAGGGCCGGGTCTTGACAGAGCTTGGGGTAGTATGGTTTACTATAAATGTAAGCCTCAATTTTCAATTATCAATTTTCAATTTACAATGAGTTTCCAATGTTACAATGATCAATGATCATTCACTGAAAATTAAAAACTAAAAACTTTCCAAACCTATGCCTCGTGTAACAAAATCATTTAAACCACATCAGTCGTCAGACGAAACAGTATCGGCTGAGGAGTTGGTGGGAGAGCCACAGCAGACAGACGATGGAAAATCGATGGTAGAAGATAGTACTTCGAAGATGGAAAATGGAGGATCGAATGAAAGTAATCCACCTTCTAATTTCTATCCTCAAAGATCTACCCTCTATTCTCCATCATCTAACGTCCGTAACGGCTATTCTAATGGTAACCGTTACTCAGACCGTGATGTACCCACAGAAGAAGTTTCCGGTGTCCTGGATATTATGTCAGAAGGTCATGGGTTTCTTAGACCTAAATATATACCCTCAGATGCAGATGTATATATTTCCGCCAGCCAGATCAGAAGGTTTTGGTTACGTTCGGGCGATTTTGTCGAAGGAGCAGCCAGGCCCCCCAAAGAAACTGAAAGATATTTTGGACTGCTGCAGGTCAATAAAGTAAATGGAGAAAATGCGGATAAATTAATATCTTCCGAGGGCAGACCGGTCAAGCGGCCGAAATTTGAGGATTTGACAGCGATTTATCCTAACAAACACTTAAAACTTGAAACAGGCAAAACCCCTTTTAGTCAGCGGGTGATAGATTTGGTGGCGCCGATCGGATTTGGTCAGAGGGGTTTAATTGTTTCACCGCCAAAAGCAGGTAAAACCACTATCTTAAAAGATATTGCTACCGGTGTTGCCAAAAATCATCCCGACGTAATACTTATGGCGGTTTTGGTAGGTGAGAGACCGGAAGAAGTGACAGATCTGTCCCGGTCTATCAAAGGTGATGTTATAGCCAGCAATTTTGATGAACCGGCTGAGGCTCAAACCACAGCTGCCGAAATAGCCCTGGAGCGGGCCAAAAGGCTTGTTGAAAGCGGTAAGGACGTTGTTATCCTGTTAGACTCGATTACCCGCCTCGGGCGGGCATATAACTTGTCTGTACCGCCCTCCGGAAGGACCTTATCGGGCGGATTTGATCCGGTGGCTCTTTACCCTCCGAAACACTTTTTCGGGGCTGCAAGGAACTGTGAGGAAGGCGGGTCGTTAACAATAATTGGTACAGCCCTGGTTGATACAGGCTCCAGGATGGATGATTTAATTTATGAGGAATTTAAGGGTACAGGCAATATGGAGTTGCATCTGGATCGAAAACTTGCCGAAAGAAGAATTTTCCCGGCAATAGATATTGAAGCTTCAGGTACCAGACAGGAGCAGCTGCTTTTTCCGGAAGATACTTACAAGCAAATGATCATCATGAGAAGGATGATCGGGATATTGAATGAGAATGAAAAAACAGAGATTTTCCTGGAAAGGTTAGCCAAGGCTGAATCTAATGATGAATTCTTAAAGACATTGAAAGATGTTAAGTAGTCGTCAGCTATCAGCTTTCAGTCGTCAGACCTGTATTTTTTTAGTCTGACAGCTGAAGACTGATGACTGATAGCTATTTTGCTTATGATTGACTCCCTCTGTTAAAATAGTTGGGTGAATTCTTTAGCAGACGATCTCCAGGCCCTCTTTCGTGCCCTAATCTGGTACTCCAAACGTAAAATAAAGTATTTTGCGCATAATTTTGAAGGAGCTAAAAACATTGTGAAAGATGCTCTAATGTATGAGCGCGGAGCGCACCAGAAAAAATTTTGGCATGGATCTATGGTTGGTCTTGTTTCAATCGGGATCTTAACATCAGGCGTATTCGGAGGACAGAGTTTGATTTCTTCCACTTTTCCGGGCATAGGCGGGCCGGATCCAAGATTCACTGAAGCTTTTGAACCTTTTCCAAATGGCCCGGTTGTCAGTGGATCAGCAGACCTGCATACCAATGTTAGCGAGAAACCGCGTTCTGAAACCATCGAATACAAAGTGGAGAACGGGGACACTCTCTCTTCGATTGCTGTTAAATTCAATATCTCGAGCGAGACTATTAAATGGGAGAATAATTTAACAGGAGATATCATAAAGCCGGGTCAAATTTTGAAGATTTTGCCTGTAACCGGTGTATCTTATATTGTAAAAGCAGGCGATACCTTGGAATCTGTTGCCAAAAAAAATTCCGCGGAACAACAAGCCATAGTGGATTTTCCGTTTAATGATGTTCCGGATGATTTTAGCTTAAAAGCAGGACAAGTGTTAATTATTCCTGACGGGTCGCCGCCTGAGACAAAATTGCCGCCTAAACCAAAACCTCAACCACAGTATCTGGCGCAGGGGCCGGAGTCACCGGCCTTTACAGCGCCCGGAGGAGGTGTTTTTATCTGGCCTGCAGGAGGTATGTTAAGCCAATACTACTCATGGTATCATCCGGGAATTGATGTGGCTAACAGAAGCGTTCCGGGCATTGCGGCTTCAGACGGCGGTACGATTATTGTGGCCGGCTGGCCGGACAGCACAGGTTATGGCAACAGAGTGGTGATTGATCATGGTAATGGTTATACTTCTTTATACGCTCATCTTTCCAATGTTTATGTTTCCGCCGGACAGACTGTTTCCAGGGGGCAGCTAATTGGACAAATGGGTTCAACAGGTAGGTCAACAGGCACTCATTTACATTTGGAAATCCGCTATAGAGGGGTGGCTTTGAATCCGCTGGCTATTTTAAAATAATAGGTCAAATTAGACTAATAACAGGACTTACGCAATTACGCACGAGTTTTATAAGAATCTACGCACAAAATGCGTAAATCCTGGTATAATTATAAAGAAGGGCCGTTAGCTCATTTGGTAGAGCGTCTGGCTGGCAGTCAGAAGGTGACCGGTTCGAGCCCGGTACGGTCCACAAGAGTTGTTAGTAAGCAGCTGGTAGCATGTAGCAAGGGATTAATGGGCTCATAGGTAAATGGTATACCGGTACATTCGCATTGTACAGTTTCGAGTTCGATTCTCGGTGAGTCCACTCCTTTTTATGGTTTTGGTGTTGGGGTAGGGTTGGGTTTTTTGACGGCAGACGGGGTGGCAATATTATTTGGGGGATTACCCACATCAACTACTTTTGGCAACTCTTTTTGCTGAAGCGCGCCGGTTTCTTTCGAAGCAGGAGGTTGAATTTCCGACTCTTTAGTGCTGCCGGATGCTACCCGACTTTTCAAATCGTCAAGATAATCGCTTACTGTTTTATAATCAGGCGAAGATTTGTCTATTAATGTCAGTAATTTTTCCGCCAGAGCCTGTGCATTAGTTAAATCTCCCTTATCCCGGAGAGCAACAGATAAATTGTAGTATCCGTTGGTAAAATCAGGCTTTAAATTTATGGAATCTGTAAAGAACCTGATTGCCATGTCATAATTTTTAACCGCATAATAGACACCGCCAACACTAACTCTTAAATTGGGGTTTAGAGGATCCTGAAAGATTGCTCTGCCGTAGGCGTCAAGAGAGAAAACCAGCGCATTTTGGGCAACGCCGGAAATTTGTCTGTAGAGCATCGCCAGTATCTCCCAATTTATTGCTGATTTCGGACTTAAGGTGACGGCAGTTCTTGCTTCAGATATTGACTGCTGGAGCAGAATCTGGATATTTTGTTTGTCCTGGTCTGTTAGCGAACCTGATGGTGAAGCTTCGGTTGGAGCTTTGGCCGTTGCTATGGCATTTGCCAGGGCAAAATTGGTCTGCGCTAGATCTGTCCGGTACACGTCATTATATGGATTAAGTTTTTCTGCCGCTATTAAGTTGTTATAAGCAACAATACCCTGGTTTTCCGCGACTGCATTTAGCGCTAATCTGTGGTAGTAATCTGCCAGTACAAATTTTCCTCCAAAGAAACCTGCAAATAATACCAAAGCCAGGGCAATTGTCAACAAGATCCCGGGTAGCGCATCTATCCTGATGGTTTCTTTTAAAGATTCCGGATTACTGATGTTTCCGGCAATTTTCAAAAACATGTTTTTAAAATTATTCTGCTCATTCAATCCCGGTTTGAAAGAAAACAAACCGGGATTGTTTTCCTGGTTAATCACCATGAAAGAGGCTAAGACCAAAAGACCAATTACCCACACGCTTAAGGTTGCCGAATGCAGGGCTAATATAATAAAGAAAATCAGACCGGAGATTGCGAGGGTGACTTTTTCGCTTTCCGAATAAGACCTATCGGACCGATAAGTCATATAGGTCTGATATGCCGAAGAAATAAATAATGCTGTTAAGGATAGTAGCGCTACCAAACCAATACCTCCCAAGCTGGCTAAGACTTGTAAGTATTCATTAAACGGTAAGTCAAATCTTAGATTCCAGAATTTGGAAGTATTAAATTCAACCGGTTTATAATTTGTGAAATCAAAGCTAAAAGAAGCCGGTCCGGTGCCCCAAAAAGGTGAATCCCGAAAAGCAGAAACAGATATTTTCCAGGAATCTACAAAGGATAACTGTATTTCCCTGGGAAAGTTTTGCGCCTGGGTATAGATGGGATTTTTAACCCCGCTTAAAGGTGGGATAAAAGAAAGAGCTGTAATTAGTCCTATTAGACTTATAGGTCCGATTAGTCCTATCAGACTAATAGGTCTAATCCGACTTATTTGTCTGATCGGAGCGATTGCTGCAACAGTTAGTAAAAGAGCAACCAAAGCTCCAATCCATGTTGCCCATGTGCCTGTTAAGGCAATTGCCAGTCCGGATAAAAGCAAGAATAAGGAGTTAAGAATAAGTAATATTGGCTTAGAAGAGGTTAGGATCTGTATCACAATAAAAGGTATTAGAAGCGCCAGAATAGCAGTTGTGGAAAAGTTAGAGCCTGTCGGGGTGAAGTTAATTCCGTGTACCCATGGACCGGGTAGTATTTTAACCCCGCTATATGTTAGAAGACTTGCAACTGCGAGTACCTGTGAGGCGACTATCGTTAAGGTAAAAATCCACCGGATATTCTTTATATTTTTTAAATTATTAACCAGGATAAAATAAAACAAAATGTATACAGCCAGAGAAACTAAGCTTCCGTGAATTTTAAGCTGATTGCCGAGTAGAGCAACATAAGGGGCCGACGAGAGAAAGGTAGAAACAATGCCGACTACAAGAAGCAATATCAGGGGGATATCCAGTGGAGTTCTAACAAATGTAACTTTGTCGGCAATTGTAAATTTTAAGGTCAAAAGCACCAGGAGCAATCCGGTAAAAATTATTAGTACTACAAATTTTGCGCTGTCAAACATTTCGGTTGTCAGGTTGGTGAAGAAGAAGAAAGAAGAGAGTATTACCAGACATAAACCAATTTTAAAAATTAAGCCTAAATAATTGTTTACTGTTTTGCGTAAACCTTGTAATTCTTCCATAATATATCAGTTTAGTCAAATTTAACCGAGCTTTGCAACTGGTGTTAAATATATCAAACTAAGTCTTATTAGTCCTATAGGTCTCATCGGTCTGATTCCCTCTTTTTCAGGCGGGCTTTAAAGAGATTTTCAGAATAACCGCCTTGGGTAATAAAGGCTTTTTCTAAAGCCTGAAGTTGTTTGTCTAAAAGATAATTAGCTTGATGAATCAGGCAGATTAAGCAATTAGCTGCAGATTCAGGATTTTTAAGATAGGTCTGATAGGTCGTATAAGTCTTATCCGTCTTATACGTCAGATTCCTAATAGTTTGAGCCTGGGGGCAACCTTTGCTCCAAAGAGGCAAAGACCGTTGTCTTAAAAAATCCTCGTAGTCTATAAGTAGCTCTTCCAGTGAAGCTCTGGCTACTCCTACCAGTTTGATTTCTGATTTTTTAGAGACGGCGGAGGCTTGGGAACCTTCAGCAATGTTTTGTCTGCCGCTCCTTGCCGCTTGCACCATTTGATCATAGGTCCTATAAGACTTATTAGTCGGATAGGTCATATAACGATCGCAAAATTCGACAGTCAGGTCATATATAAGGGTGGCAGTTTGGAAAGATCGGAGGTTACGGTAACCGCCGTGCGTTTTCTTTTGATCTGTCGGATAGGTCGTATCTGTCATATAGGTCCTATTTGCTTTCTACTATCCACCAGTTAAACTTAATATCTGTCTGGGATGGGGTAAGCATCGAAACATCAAAGCTTGTACCCGGTTTAATATCTGTAACAGACAGAACTTTGTCTGTCGGGCTTATTGGAGTGATAAAGACTTTAGCGCTCTCGCTTATTTGGGCAGTCTGGATAGTGACAGCGGTCGCTCCTGCAGGTAAGGTTGTTGTGCCGATTGAGGCTCCGTTCACACCAGGGGAGTCAAAGCCCGCCCCTGGTGTGTTCGCAGAGGAGGTAGCTATTGGTGTATTGGAAATAGTCAGCTTGTTGGTTTTAACCTCAGAAGCAATAACTTTGCCTTGAGTTGTTATATTTCCTGCGGGATCTATGGTTACTTTGCCATTGAAGATGTCCAGGCCCTGGGCCAGGGTAGAATTTTGCAGATATAGAGTGCCGTTACTCACCTCGGGGGAGTCAAGGCCCACCCCCGAGGAGTTAATCGAGTTTCCGGATATAGACATTGTTCCGTCTATCATCAGATCTCCGGCAATTAAGGTGTCGGCCAGAGTAGTTTTGCCCAAAGACTTAAGAGTATTTGAGACTGACAGGTCATAGATGCTAAGTTGTCCGGACATAGTGGCTTCTGATTTAACAGTCAAGTTGGTAAATACGGCAGAACCGGTGGTTAGCAGGATATCAGGAGGAGTGAGGTGCAAATCAGATGTCAGCTGTCGGCTATCAGCTGTCAGACTGGAAGAGGATGAAGCAATTTGAGCTGAGTCTGACGACTGAGGGCTGACGACTGAAAGCTCAGTTGTTCCTATTCCAACATTACCTGATGAGGAGTTGCTAGTTGCCAGAGTCGAGAGTCTAGTGATTTCTTGATTCTGTTCCTTGACTCTAGACTCTAGATTCTTGATTCTATCCTCCAAAGAAGCTATCTCTCCTGATAAATCTATATAGTTATTGGTATTTGATGCCAGATTTGGACCAGGGGAGATAAAGTTGGGATCGGAGTTAATAGTTAATTGTTCATTGTTAATAGTTAATTGGCTGGAAGCAGAGGCAACGGACGGATCCAGCATTAATGAGTTTGTTTTGATCTTGGGAATTATCAGATTACCTTGCTCATCCCAGGATAGAGAGGCAAAGAAGTTGCCGGGGTCGGCAAAAGCAACATTAATAAACATTAAGATTTTGCCTTGACAGCTTTCAGTCGTCAGTACCGCTTCGCTGTCAGCTGTCAGACTATTTTCTGTCCGGCTGATAGCTGAAGACTGACAGCTGAAAGCTTCTAATGCTTTTCCTATAACTTGACCAGGTCTGGTAGCTTTCATTGCTACCCCGGGAATTGAAGAGGAAGTTAAATAATCTCCTTTTTCAATTATTCCGTTTTCTGTTGAAACTTTCACAGGTACTCTGCCGGCCAGAGCTACCGGTTTTGTGCTCAAACCAGGTTTGTCTGAATTCAAACCTGGTTTGTTTTGTAAAGTTATTGCCGGTTTGGTGGAGATAATACCGACTACCTTATTGTCATAAGGTTTTGAGGATTTTTCGACGGTAGATGATGGAGGATTGAGGGTAGTATTTTGAGGATTGATGGTAGAAGATGGACTTACTTCATTCAAACTTCCATTTTCTATCTTCGAAATTCCATCTTCCATACTCGATTTTCCATCGTCTATACTAACTACATCTCCTGCTTCAATTGAATCATCAGCTACATTGTAATCTTCTGCTACATCAAAGGCTCCGGCTTCTGTGGTAATGGTCCCGGCCAATTTTGCTGATCCTGAAGCGTCAATCTGGAATAAGTTTTGCCCTAAAGAGTTCTTGATTTGGAATGTAGTTGGTATACCTCCCATGTTGTCAGTTGCAAATTGGATAGCCAGGCCGGATGAGGAGGAAGCAATGCTGGCCGGGCCTAAGTCCAAAAGCGGAGTATTCACCTCGGGGGAGTCAAAGCCCACCCCCGAGGAGATTCTGCCACTGATGGTAGCATTTCCCACTACATCCAAAGCTGCAGACGGACTGGAGGTGCCAATGCCAACGTTGCCTGTAGGAGTAAGAGTCAGAGAGGGAGAGGTCAGCGATGGTGAAGTCAGATTGAGATTGCCGTTTACATCCAAAGACAAAGTAGCTGCTGCTGTCAGGGAATAGTTGGGATCTACCCATGAGATATTGATAAATACTAAGATTTTGCCAACTACTGTGGGATCAGGATTGTTATAGCCTTCCAATGCTTTACCTACAACTGGACCAGGTTTAGTCGCTTTCATACTTACTCCTGGAACAGAAGATGAAGTCAGATAATCTCCAACCTCAACAGGCCCGTTTTCAGTACTAACTTTAACCGGAACTCTACCGTTTAAAGATACTGGTCTGGGATTTTCTTCTGGCTCAAAATTCTTTCCAATTACCTCATTAGGGTTAGTAGAAATGACGCCTATAATACTATCCTGGTATGATTTATTTGATTTGACTATCCAGGCCTTTGACCCTTTAAGCCCATCTTTTTCAATTTCCTGAGCTGATCTTGTTTTGTCGACCATGACAATATCCCCTGATTCGATGCTTACATCTGTGGTACCATACTCTTCGGCATAATCTCCGGGGGTACCACTACAATCGTCTATCAGGGCTCTTTGAGCTGTTACATCTCCGGCAGCATGACAAAGGCGTTCTGTATTTGCTCCTTGGCTAATCCAAAGCTCCACACCTTGAGTCCCATCCCCATCGAACCGAGCAAGTTCCTGATTGTTGCCGTACATGGTGATGATTCCGTCAGAGACCCACTTTAACCCGGTATCGGTATCACCAATAGCTAGGTTTATTGCTGGCCCCACTGTCCCGATGCCAATAGATCCTGTATTTGTAATATTGAAACCAGCTCCCGCATCATCTGAACGTTTTAAAGTTAGTAAGTTGGCGGAACCATTAAATACATAGTCTCTATCTCTATTGGTTGGATCACCAGATTCACTTATTCTCAAAGTCCCTGCTGTTGTTTGGCCCACAATTACATCGCCAGCGATCGATAATTTATATCCTGGTGCTGTCGTCCCGATGCCGACATTGCCTTGATCAAAAATGGCGGCGTAATTCGTACCTGCTCCTGAGGCTGAGACATAAAGTCCTACATTGGTGGCACCGGCTCCGGTAGTGGTTGCTGTGCCGTAAAAAGCGTAGTTTCCGTTACGAGCACTGGGATTATAACCACCTGAGGAGGCTCCTGTTCCATCTACTGCTGCCCAGATACCGGCATTTGTATATCCTCCACTATTAGCATAACCTTTAAGCCCATAATTACCTTCACTGCTGGTTGCGTGAGAGTATCCGTAAACGCCAATTACTCCATTATTCTGTGTTCCTGTTGTGCTTACTTCTCCTAAAATAGCATTGGTGTATCCATTATAGCCGACAGTTCCGTTTACTAAGCTGTATAAACCATTTTTGGTAGCATTGGTAACACTACTAAGGTTCATGTTAAAATATGAGCCATAAATTGTACTGTCCCCATAGCTGCCGCTATAACTAGATGCAACTTGAAGTTTAGAATTGAGCGCTGTTGTCCCTATCCCGACATTGCCTCCGGCTGGATTTAGGGCTAAATTATATGTTGTTCCGTCTGTATTTCCAGCCTGGATAACACCATAATTATCAGTGGTATCTATTCCCAGAGTTAATTTTTTATGGAGGGTATTGGCTGTAGAGCCGGTAATACTAAACTGTGTTCCATTAGCCCCTAAGATAGAAGCAGCAGTACCAGTGATATTTATATCAGACCCTATCTGAAGTAGTCTATCTGGAGAGGTAAAGCCAATACCGAGATTGCCTGCGGTTGTAATCCGCATTTTTTCTGACCATGCACCTGAAGCAGAAGGATCATTTCCTACTCCAAAACGCAATGCTTTTCCGGAAGTATTTGACCAAATAATAGCAGCTTCATTAGTATTAGTCCCTCCATATAAAGAGACAAATGTAGATGCATCAGAATTAGCTACTGAAGAAAATGCATTTGTACTAACAGCAGAGCTTCGTATTGATAATTTTTCTGTTGGGTTAGTTGTCCCAATACCTACATTGCCATTATCCAAAACTGCCAGGCCAAAGTTGGTGGACGTAGAGTTTTGAGTCATGAAGGTGGGAGCAGTAGTAGTCCCTGAACCAAGCAGATGAAGTTTTCCTACAGGAGACTGTGTCCCGATGCCAACGTTACTATTTGAAATGATGAAATTAGCAGTAGTAGCGAGTCCACCAATATTTAGGCGTTCAAGCCCGCTACTTCCAGCCGCATTAGGAGTATAAACACGAACATTTCCTGTTTGACCCGCAAGGTCTTTTCCGGCAATCAACACTGCTGCGCCGCCGCCGCTAGACCAGTTAGTCCCACCCATCAAATTTAAATAGCTATTATCTACATCTCGGTTTATTCCGTTAGTTGAGTTTATTGTTAATTGGTTAACACTTGTGATGTTATAATTACCGGCACTCATATTACTGCCTAAAACTAGATTGCTAACCGGACTGGAGTTAAAGTTAATGGTTTTGGAAGCCGCCACTTCAAAGGTAGATGTCGGACTCGTCGTCCCAATACCTACATTGCCATTATCCAAAACTGCCAGGCCAAAGTTGGTAGAGGTAGAGTTTTGAGTCATGAAGGTGGGAGCAGTAGTAGCTCCTGAACCAAGCAGATGAAGCTTGCTGGCAGGAGACTGTGTTCCAATCCCCACATTGCCCCACATTACAGCGTGGAGAGTTTCATTAATACTCATTATCTGTCCTGATGTGGCTAACTTATACGATTCAATCCTGTACCTGCCGTTATAATAGTCCATTGTTATAGGTGCATTATCAATACCGTTAACATATGCTGTAATAGTGCTATCTGTTCTTAACGTTCCGACTACATGAAGTTTTGCCTCAGGCGTAGTTGCCCCAATTCCGACGTTGCCACCGAAATAAGCTGTTCTGGTGCCTGCCTGATTTCTGATGTAAAAATCAACTCCGTTATTCTCATCTTCGGCATAGATAGGATAGATATCATCTCCTCCATCATTGCTGTAGTCATTAATCATTAATTTAATTTGAGAGCCGGTGTTATAACCAGCATTAAAAGCGCCTGTTAAAGTCAACTGCTTACCATAAGCGGCCACAATACTGCTTCCCGTGCCTCCCTGGTATGTTCCCAGAGCAAGCTGTCCTATTGGGCTGGTTGTCCCGATTCCAACATTTCCGGCTCCTGTAACAGTAATTCCTGAAGTATTGGTTCCTCCTGTAGTCAAGAGTAATCCATTCCCATTAGTCCATAAACCTGCATTAGTTAGATTTGAGAAAGAATAAGAGGGAAGAGCTGCAGTACCATTAGCAGCCAGGAATTGGCCGGTATTGGTAAGTCCGGCTGTAGTTAAAGTGCCGGCGATATTGGCATTGCCTATAACTGTTAAAGGATTAGTAGGGGAGGTAGTACCTATACCAACATTTCCAAATACAGCTAAACCATTAGAAGGTCCTGCTATGGAAGTAGTGCCCCAACCAAACAAACCTCCGCCATTAACCTGCAGCGCTGCTCCGGCAGCAGAAGTGCCAATACCAACATTGCCAATCACTGCTAATTTTGCCCCAGGTGAAGTTGTCCCAATACCGACATTGCCTCCGGTAAATACCGCTGCATAATTATTGTCTGCATTGCCATCTAAAGCAACATACAAACCATAAGCATTATGAGTACCGCCTCCGGCATTGTCAGTTGTTAAGTTAAGATATTGTCCATAAGTATTGAGGGTTCCTCCGGTTGCTCCTGTTCGGGTGACATCAATTCTTGAACCATAAGCGGTATCTGTGCCAGTAGTAACTATTCCTGTATCTGTGACTACTCCTCTTAAGCCATAAACAGTTCCTGCTGTGGTAGAGGTATTCATGGTTACAGCCGTATTACTACTTCCTCTTAAATAGTGAGCTTTGACTTCATCAGCTGATAGGGCCCGAGTGTAAATCCTTGGTTCGTCAATTTTGCCATTGAACAGATAACTTGCCCAAGCTCCTGGATAACTTCCGCCGGCGCCAATTTTTGTGGTAGTTGAGCTTGAACGCAGACTACCAGAGAAATCTGTTGAATTTTCTTCTACGCCGTTAACATAGATTCTGATTTTTGAACCATCGTAGGTGGTAACAACATGATACCAAACACCATTGGTAACAGTAGTTGTTCCTGTTACACTACCTTGGGTGGGAGTAGTGTTATATAGATAGATTGAAAACTTGTTGGAAGTAGTGCCAAAATGATAAGTACCAGTCCAGTTGGAAATTATATGATCTTCTGCTGCAGGAGATATAGCATCCCTTTTTAACCATGCTTCAATGGTTAGGCTGGACAAATTACTTGCCGTAATTTTATTTCCTACATCAATATAAGTGCCTGAACCGTCAGAGGCACCATCAAAATCATAGGCATTTCCGTATTTGCCGGTTGTCCAGCCACCAGCGCCGGCAGTAATTGTGCCGTCATTTCCATAAGGACTTTTGTCATAAGCTTTGGTGCCTGTTCCTTCTGAAAAATCCCAGTAACCTACCAAACCATCATCAGTGCCATAAACTGATTGCCATAAGCTAGAGTTACCAACAATATCAAGAGCATAGACAGGAGCAGTTGTCCCAATGCCAACCAGTCCTGCTCCTGTTACAGTTATACCTGAGGTATTGGATCCGTTTGTAGTTAACAGTAGTCCGTTTCCATTAGTCCATAATCCGGCATTAGTTAGATTAGTAAAAGAGTAAGAGGGAAGAGCTGCAGTTCCATTAGCTGCCAGGAATTGGCTGGTATTAGTCAGTCCGGCTGTAGTTAATGATCCTCCAACCACAAAATTATTATCTGTTTTGAGTGTATTTGTAGCTGATCTGTAAAGTGTAATATCAGATCCCATCTTAATACCATAAGCAGAAGTAGTTTGATCAGCCCCTCCAATATGAAGCAGGGCATTAGGAGAAGTAAAGCCAATGCCGATATTACCACCAGTTAGAAGAGTTAATGTTGGGGTTGATCCTAGAGAGCCTGTGCTGGGAATAAAGTCTAATCTGCCAGTAGTTTGATTTTCCCTCATCATTCGCCAGTTATAAGTGTCAGAATTTCCTATACGAAGCTCACCATAACCAACGCTTCCAAAGAGTCTTAAAATACTAGAGGTGGAAGCTGCTGATCCGATGGTTTGAGAGCCAGCAACCTCTAGTGTGGCTCCCGGTGTTGTTGTTCCAATCCCAACATTACCGGCAAAATAGGAAGGATTGGTAGTTTGAGAATAAAGGCCATAATCCCAGCCTGTTCCCACATTGATAGCTGTTTCAGTTCCTGATCCGGCAGTGATATTGCCAATGTTTATGCCATTCAGCGTTCCTGCGCCTACTCCGGTGGGTGAGATATTTAAGCCATTGGCTGTGCCTCCGGTGGTAATGGAGGAAGGAGTGGTTATTAAAACTCCGTTACCGGTTAAAGTGCCGGCGGTTTGAGTAAGAGGGGGAATAGTCACATCAACTCCGGAAAAAGTGGTTGTGCCGCCTGCGCCGTTTTGGTTAATGCCGGATCCGGCTGTGATAACCAGCCCCTTTAAGGCATTGGTGCCGGAGGTATTGGTGTTGGTGGGAGCCGGCATGGTTAAGGCAAAGCCAGTTACCGAGATGGGATTTGTACTGCCGGCGCCGACCGAAACATTGGTGGAAAGGTCAATGTTTTGGCCTGTTAATGTTTGATTGGCCCTTAAAGTAGCAGAAGCTCCATAAGAGATATCAAAGATAGTGCCCTGTAAATTTTTGGCATTAAAGTAGGCCAGCTTAGAAGTTGCTACATTTGTTCCCACCAGGGTTAAAGCGGTAGTATCAGAGGTAGGGGTTAAAGTGAGGGTTTGAGAAGCAACTCCGCCTGTTGAGACATTGCCGCTGCTGTCTACATAGAAGTATTTGGTAACCCCGTCTGAAGAGGTGACATTAAAGATGTCCTGGGTGGGGGAGCCGGTTGAGGTTTGCCTGACAGATAAACCGGTAGTAGTTTGTCCTGTGGGAGAGATATTCTGAGTGGAAGTCGGGTTATTAACCAGACAGTTGGTACAAGAGGAGCCGTTAACATTGCCCCAGATCGGTACTCCGGCTGTTGTTGTTAAGACCTGTCCTGATGTGCCAATGCCTATATTGGTGAAAGTGGTGGCGCCTGAAGCATAAAGCAAGTCACCTACATTATAGGTGGCAATGCCGGTTCCTCCTCCTGCCACCTGGGTAACACCTGATCCGTTAATGACTGTGGTTGAACCAACTTTTAAGACATTATCCCAGCCTGTCCCAACTGCTATGGCATTTTCTGTGCCCCCCAGGGGAGAGATTGTGCCGATATTAATTGCATTTAAAGTTCCCGCCCCCACGCCTGTTGGAGAAATATTGACTCCGTTGGCTGTTCCGCCGGTAGTAATAGATAAAGGCGTTGTGATTAGAACTCCGTTGGCAGTTAAAGTTCCGGCAGTTTGGGTTAAAGCCGGCATTGACAAATCAGCTGCAGTGTAAGTGAGCGCCCCGGCCCCTGTTTCATTAATACCGGAGCCGGTGCCAAAGAATACAGATAATCCTTTTAAGGAAACAATACCGGTGGCATTATCAGCTGTGATTGTTGGCAGTTTAGTATAAAATCCCGTGATTGAGTGAGTGCTGTCAGTAACTTTGCCGTCATTTAAATCAATACTGGTGCCGACTAAATCTCCTGTTAGAGTTGTTGCTGCTCCGTAAGCGATATTAAAAATCGTGCCGGAAGTATTTTTGGCATTAAAGTAGGCCAGGTTAGAAGTTGCAACATTGGTGCCGGTTAAAGTTATGGCTGGTGTGTCTGTGGCCGGGGTAGAGGAATATGAGCCGGTTAAAGAAACGTTGTCACCGGCTGTAACCGGAGAGAGAGTAGTACCTGTTCTGGTCCAATATCCAACATTACCGGAAGTGCCGGTGATCAAATTTTTGGCATAAATGTTGGCATAGTAGCGGCTGGGAGAGCCAATATCTCTGGTGCTGTCTGCTTCCGGCCCAATATTTCCAGCTACCTCCAGGTTAAAAGTGCTGGGACTGGAAGTTCCTATCCCTACATTTCCAGATACAGCCAATCCATTAGTTGGTCCTGCTACTCCTGTTAAACCCCAGCCAATAGTTCCTCCTCCGTTAACTGCTAAAGCAGTGAGAGGTGTAGATACTCCAATGCCAACATTGCCTCCTGAAACTATTAATTTACCAGTAGGAGAAATTGTCCCAATCCCAACATTACCACCGCCACGTACTAAGAGGACATTTCCCGTTGAGTTATAATTGAGGTATAAGTCTCCATAGTTGTCGCTGTCAGACTGCTTTCCCTCAATGTGTCTGACTCTGATTTGTCCACTTCCCCCTTGACCAACCAGAAGCAGGTCATCGGTGCTAGCTTTACCCACACCATTTATTGCTAACGGCGCCCCTGGCCCCGTTGTTCCAATTCCGACGTTGCCAGCGGCTACAATGAAACCATTAGCAGCTTCTAAGGATACGGTAGGAGCTGTGGCATCACCAAATCTGGCATAACCAGTAGCCCGGGTGATGGTAGCAGAAGGTGTTATTCCAGTCGATGCTACAATAAAGGAAGTGCCAGCATCAAAATAGACACTTGTTGATGATTTTAGAAAAAGTCCACCTGCCCCGCTAATAATCAACCCTCGACTAGTTCCGCTACCTCCCTTGGTAGTATCTATCCAAGCATAGTTACTACTCCAATACGCTCTTAACCGCTCATAGTTTGTTGTTTCATCAGCAGTGTTGTAAAGAGAGATGCCAGTTGCAGATTGTCCGGAACTTAGTGATAAAGCTGTCTGAGGACTTGTTGTCCCAATCCCCACATTGCCACCCAAAAAGCCAAAGTTTTGGGAAGCAATATCAATTCCCGTAGCCCTGGTTAACTTACCGCCTAACTGGAAGTCTACGGAGGATAGTGTGATACCGTTTGAGGCGGTGTACCCTGCAGATCCTGTCCATGAACTTTTACAATCTCCGTTAATACAGAGACCTGTACTGCTATTAATTTGTCCAACCACATCCAGTTTATACGCAGGCGAAGTGGTTCCTATCCCAATATTACCGGCTCCGGTTACAGTAATCCCTGAAGTATTAGTTCCTCCGGTGGTTAAAAGCAATCCGTCTCCATTTGTCCATAAACCTGCATTGGTTAGATTAGTAAAAGAATAGCCGGGAGCAGAGGCAGTACCATTGGCAGCCAGGAATGTTCCTTGAGAGGTAATATTTCCGGTGGCGGTTAAGGTGGCGGCATTAATGTCGGTGGCAGTTAAAGCCTGCAGGATGGAAGCGCCTGTAACAGTTAAACCGCCATTGGCTTGGGTAAGTGAAGTAATGGCAGCTGTTCCGCCTATCCCTACATTGCCTGCTACATTCATGGATGATCCAACCCCCAGGAATCCGGAGAAGTAGCCTGTACCTAAAACATCTAAAGCGTAGGAAGGATTAGATTTACCAATCCCCACATTGCCACCTAAAAAGCCAAAGTTTTGGGAAGCTATATCTATTCCTGTAGCCCTGGTTAAGCTTCCTCCTAACTGGAAATCTACGCCTGTAAGTGTGATACCATTTGAGGCAGTATATCCTGCAGATCCTGACCATGAGGTTTTACAATCTCCATCAATACAGAGCCCGGTAGAACTATTGATTTGTCCAACCACATCCAGTTTATAATTAGGCGAAGTTGTCCCAATCCCGACATTGCCATCAGTTAGAAGGGTTAATGTTGGGATTGATCCTAGAGAGCCTGTGCTAGGAATGAAGTCTAATCTGCCAGTAGTTGCATTTTCCCTCATCATTCGCCAGTTATAAATGTCAGAACTTCCTATACGAAACTCACCATAACCAATGCTTCCAAAGAGTCTTAAAATACTAGAGATGGAAGATGCTGATCCGATGGTTTGAGAGCCAGCAACCTCTAGTGTGGCTCCCGGTATGGTTGTCCCAATCCCCACATTGCCTGCTCCAGTTACAGTAATCCCTGAAGTATTAGTTCCTCCGGTGGTTAAAAGCAATCCGTCTCCATTTGTCCATAAACCTGCATTGGTTAGATTAGTAAAAGAATAGCCGGGAGCAGAGGCAGTACCATTAGCAGCCAGGAATGTTCCTTGGGAGGTAATATTTCCGGTAGTGGTTAAGGAGGAAGCGTTAATAGCTGAAGTATTAACATTAGCCAGGGAAGACAGTCCGGTGACAGTTAATGATCCGGCATTTAAGTTGGAGGCAATGGAAGCTGATCCGCCTATACCAATGTTTCCGGTAGTGGTCAGGGTTGATCCCAAGATCCCCTGTAGGTAGGAAGTACCGGAGACTACTAATGATCCATTATCCTGGATAGACCCAAATACTCCGGTAGAAGTAACTGTTAATGATCCCCCTATCCCAACATTACCGGTAGTCTCTAGTTGATAGTTTGGATTAGTCGTCCCAATGCCAACATTTCCTCCCAAAAAGCCAAAGTTTTGTCCCGCTATATCAATTCCTGTAGCCCGGGTTAAATTTCCGCCTAACTGGAAGTCAGTAGAGGATAGGGTGATACCGTTTGAGGCAGTGTATCCGCCTATTCCTGTCCATGAGCTTTTACAATCTCCATTCAAACAAAATGATCCGGTTACTGCTGCTGATCCATTGGCAGAAAGAAGAGAGGTAATGCTGGCTGATCCGCCAATACCTACATTACCAGTGGTTTGTAATTGAGATGTAGGGGAAATAGTGCCTATTCCCACATTGCCATTTTCATCAATGGTAATACCGGAAGTAGCAGTTCCTGCGGTAATCAGTCCTATTTTGTTTGTTCCAATCCGGTATAGTCCTGTGTCGGTATCACTGGTAAAAGTTAAAGCTGGTGCAGCTGCTGTGCCATCTGTCAGTTTGACAACTCCTCCGGCTGTGATGGTAGATGAAAACGTGGCAGCGCCGGTAACTGCCAGCGTTGATGAAAGTGTGGTTGCCCCGCTCAACGTAGTTGTTCCGCCCACTGTTAAAGTGCCTGTGATAGACGGCGAATCTTTTAATGCTATAGTTGCCGAGGAGCCTAAGCTGATATCTCCGCCGCCTGTTAAGTTAGTTCCGGCTGTGACTGTAACTTTGCTATTAGTCAGGGCAGAATTGGGTATATTGGTCAAAGTGTTGGAACTGCCGGAAAGGGATTTGTTGGTTAAAGTATCTGTGGTGTCTTTTCCAACCAGGGTGGTGGTGACATCAGGTAGGGTAATAGTTCTTGTAGCAGTGGGAGTCCAGGTTAGAGTGCCTGTAGGCCCGCCGGACTGGAAAACCAGTTGGTCTTTGGTGGCTGAGAGATTGAGAGTGTTAAAGGTTGGAGCAGCAGTAGTTGATACATCTTGATCTAGTAAGGCATCTTTTGTTACAGTCAATGTGGTATCTCCTGAAGTTAGAGCCATGCTTGACGCAGAGGAAGTAGCTTCCATGTTGAGTCCGTTGACTGAGTCGCGCACAAAAAGTGAACCATTGATTTGAGTATCAGCATTTACCTCTAAAAACGGAAGAAGGCTGGTCACAGCCAGCACCGCAGAGGATTTATTTGGTTGTTGGCTAATTATTAAAGGCGGTGGTTCATCAGGCGGAATGAAACCCAGTATTTTAGCCTGGGCTGGTGAGATTTCTGCTACTGCTACTTCTGCAAGCTTATGAAATGGTGAAAATAAACCTGAGGCTATGTTATTTTTGAAAAATTGTTGGGTTTGGTTTGGATTGGTGAGGTACGAAGCCGTAATCCAGGAAGTAATAAGGAGAGTGATTATGGATAAGAAAACAGAGCCAACGAGGAGTTTATTGACGATAGAAGATAGAGGATTGAAGGTTGATTTTTGAAGGTGGATGGTAGAAGATTGATCATCTATCGTCCAATTTCTATCTTCTACTCCTATCTTCCATTGTCTATCATCTACAGTCTGGATTTCTGTTTTCTTTAGCAATTCTTCCGTAGTAAAACTTTTGGCCTGAAAATCTTCCACCGAAGCTGGATTTACCTTTTTAAGTTGGGAGAGATGATAAAGTCTGGTTCCACCCGGAGTTCTGATTGCAGTAATTTTGCCTGCCTTTTCCCATCTGCGAAGAGTGTCAATGGAAACGCCCAGGAGTTTGGCCGCTTGGCCAATTTTTAATAAAGGTTTAGTTGTAGACGGATCGCTCATTTTGATACCTGACGGTTCCGTCTAAACCTGAAATCTATGCAAATCTGCTTATGCTGCATAGATTCTTAATTCATCGTACATAGATTTACATAGATTTGTCAAGGGTTATTATTATAGTAATTACTATATTAAGAAAAAAAAGGCGAGGATAACAAACTAGATCATGAAGAATATCACAATAGATCAGGTTTACCGCTTGTCTGCCCGGGGTTGAATGTATGTGTAGATATCAACTTTATTTTCCCTGGTGATAATAATGGCCAGAGGAAATTTAAAAACAAGAGGTTTCTGCTCGGCTTGCCGGATCACAATAGGGGAATTTTCAACCAAGGTAATAAAATTTGCATGCTGGGCCAGGATATCAAAGTTGCCCTGTGTATTTTTAGAACTGACTGAGATAGCCTCAGTATTGAGGATTAGTTGTTGAGGAGAGACGATCCGGACATGTAAGGTTTGCATAGTAGTCGTCAGCTATCAGCTCTCAGTCTTCAGACAATTCAGAAAAGTCTGAAAGCTGAAGGCTGATGACTGAAAGCTATATTAATTTAGCATCAGATAAAGATCCCAAGTACATAAATTTGTCAGCAGGGATGTTATCTAACTTACCAGAAAGTATCACTTCGATATCGTTTACAGCAGTATCTTTTGACACATATACACCTTTTTTCCCGCTTTGTTTTTCTGTCATAAAGAAAGGTTGCGTCAAGTAATTTATAATCTTTTTTGTCCGGCTATAAAGTATTCTATTCTCGGCAGACAATTCTTCTTCGCCGACTATTGCTACAATATGTGATAGTTTGTTATAGTTTTCCAATAGTTTTTGGAATTCAGTAAGGGCTTTAAAATGTACCTCGCCCAAAAATGATTTAGATGAGGTCGAAGAAGAGGATTGGAATAAATCTATTGGAGGATAAATACCTTTTTGAGCAACAGATCTGGATAAAACAATAGCATTATCCAAAAAAGACATTACTGCAACAACGCCGGCGTCTGTAATTTCGTCAGCCGGTACATAAACATTCTGGAAAGATGTTATTGATCCGTTTGCTGTGGGAATCAGGCGGTCTTCCAGCGTTGAAACCTCTGTTTGTAGGGTTGCCTGGTAAGCCTGCTCAGAAGGGATTGTGCCGAGAAGCGTTGCTACTTCTGCTCCTGCCTGGACAAACCTGAACATATTATCGATGAAAAATAAAACATCGCTTTTGAGTTGATCTCTAAAATATTCCGCTTCCGCCACTGCTGCCATGGCGACCCGAAAACGCACTGCCGCATTCTCATTCATTTGACCCAAGACCAGAATTGTTTTTGATAAGACTCCTGACTGCTTTAACCGTTCATAAAGTTCCTGGCCTTCCCGGATACGCTCACCGACACCGGCAAATACGGAATAGACCGGTTTAGTTCCCGTGTTTTTGCTGGTTTGCTGAAGAGTGATATTGTGCATGAGTTCTGTTAAAAGAATGGTTTTTCCGACTCCTGCTCCTCCTATAAAGCCTACTTTACCGCCCCGTTGGATCGGTGTCAGGAAATCAATGGCTTTTATTCCGGTTTCCAGGATCTGGTAACAGCTCTGCACAATGTTTAAAGGAGGAGCTTTGGAATAAATGGACATTTTTTTCTCCTGATTTATTGGTCCGGCATTATCCTTTGGAACTCCGAATAGATCAATTACCCGACTCAAAACACTTTGTCCTACAGGTATTTTTAAATCCGAACCGGTGCCGGAAACTTTCATACCGCGGTATAGCTTATCGGGATTGCTTAAGATTTGCACAAGAATAGACTCCTCCGATTGTGAAAAAACTTCCAAAATCACTCCTGGATCCTCAGAACTGGTCAGTATTTCAAATAATTCCGGAAAAGCTTCTCCTTCAATTTCAACTTCGGCAATCTGGCCGTTGATGGAGGTAATGATGCCTTGGGATTGAGATAGGGTATTAGGCTGAGATCGGATTGGTTGGTTAAACATGAATAGTTGTCAGCTATCAGCTATCAGTCGTCAGACAATTCAGAAAAGTCTGAAAGCTGAAGACTGATGACTGAAAGCTATTTGTAACCCTCCTTTCTTATAGCCGTCATAGCGGCAAAGTTTTCCAAAATTGCATTATTATCCAGGTTTCGTTTAGCCAGCGCTTTCATTTTCTGGTATTCTTTAATAAATTTATTAGCCTCGGTTTCAGCAGAATCCATGGCAATAAAACGCGAGGCAGTTCTTGACAGCTCTGATTCCAGAAAGGTTTGTTCAAGAAGCAGGGTGATGATCTGGGTTTCAAAAAAATTCAATATCTTAGGTAATTCCGGCTCAAAAATAAAGCGCATCATATTTTCTTTTTTCCTGGTATCAAAAGCTTTGATATAAAATTCCCTGGTATAAAGAGATGTGGCTGTAACATCGGTGAAGGTGGCCACCTGGATGAGCAGACTTTTCATTTTGGCATGAAATACCAGCACCTGGTTGTAATTGGTGCTTAAATTAGCCAAACTGGTGAGTTCTTCTCCTGTTGGCATATCGTCTTTTAAAAGCATTTCCCGGTAAGACGGCAGCAGTTTGCTACTCCTGAAATAGTTAATGCCGCCTTTGCCTATGATTAGTTTATCTACATCCTGAAGCTCTCTGGTTGAGCCGGTGAAATAGTTGGTTAAGGAAGAATTGATAGCGCCGTAGAATCTATAATTTGAAGTAAGCAGTATACAGAGTCTTTTTTTAGGCTTAACTACGGCCACTTTTTTATAGAGGGCAAAAGCCCGGACTATAGCGTAAACTTGCAGGATTTCATCAAAAAATACCCGATTTCTTTCTACTTGAGTCCTGATCCTTTTGATTTTAAGGTTGGAAATTTCAGAATAGGCCTGGGCAATCGCTTTTAAGGATTCTCCTTCTTCTATACTTTCGTCAATTTGTTTGATAGCCATAATAGTCGTCAGTACCGCTTCGCTATCAGCTTTCAGCTGTCAGACTTTTTTATTTTTATCTGACGACTGAAGACTGATGACTGATAGCTACTGGCAAAGTTTTGCCAGAATTGGTCCTGCTCCTTCCAGCAGTTTAATTAGTTCCTCGTCTGTTTTAAGAGCAGCAACGGTTTTGGTAATTGGCAGCAGAGCAGGATTTTTTGAAAAAGCTTCAATGATAGTTTGTTTGTATTTCTCGATAAATCCTCTGTTTTTATCCTGTAAAAAGGTTGTGAAAGGAAGCGCCAGGAGTATTAACTGGATTTGTTTTGGTACTGCGGTTAGCGGTTCTTGCTTCAAGATTTCCATAATTAACTCCCGCCGCCGGAGGATTAACTGTGTTGCGAGCGGTAGTTCACTGCTGAATCTTGAAATTGTTTCCAAATCTGCTGCGGCAGATAGCACCTGTCTGACTCTTGTAGAAAGCAGGTTGCTGACATGGTCTTGCGTTTGTCTGCCTACTCTTGAAACAGATAATGAAATGTCCACAGCCGGAATTTGTCCTTGCGATCGTAAACCCGCCTTAAAAAGAAGATGTCCGTCTGTCATTGACATAAGGTTTGTAGGAATTAAGGTCGTGAAGTCGGTTAAGTTCAGCTCTATCACAGGGAGAGCGGTTATAGAACCTCCGCCATATTTTGGAGTAAAATTACCGGCTCGTTCTAAAAGATGGGCATGCTGATAAAAGATGTCTCCAGGATAAGATTCCCTCCCGGGTGATTTGTTCCCAAGGAGCGCAATCTCTCGGTAAATCTTGGCATGAGAACCCAAGTCATCCAGGACCAGGAGAACGTTTTTGCCCTTTTTTTGAAAGTATTCCGCAACCGTAAAGGCAGTTTTTGGGGTCAAAAAAATCAGCGGCGCAGGTTCAGAAGAGGAGGTAGCGATTATAACAGTGTAATCAAGAGCTTTATTGAGCCGCAGCGTATCAATCAAATCTCTGACCGTCACTGCCGGTTTTCCTACCAGGGCCAAAATGCAAATGGTGCCTGTATTTTTCTGGTTAATGATAATATCGGTTAAAAATCCTGTTTTGCCGGAATGGGCATCGCCTAAGACAAGTTCCCGCTGTCCCCGGCCAAGAGGGATTAAGGTATCAATTAAAGTAATGCCTGTTAGAAATTGTGTCTTGATGAATTCACGGGACTCGATTCCGGGAGCTTCAGCATCAAGCTCCATAATAGGACTGACTTGAGTTTTAGAAAGCAAGCCTTTGCCATCAATCGGTACCCCCAAGGGGTTTATTGCCCGCCCCATTAAATAATCTCCTGCCATTACTCCCAGGCGGGAACGGAGACGTTTAAATTGCTGCCTGGGTTTAATTGTTCCTTCGTCAACCATTAACACCTCAACTTGGGTTTCGGAAACAGAGTTAACCCATCCCCGGAGATTAGTTTCGGATTGCACCATATCATTGATTTTGATCGAAGGCAATCCATCGAGTTGAACCAGAAAATTCCTTGAAGATACAACATATCCAACCTCATTTTGTTGATTATTCATAATTCAAAATCATCTAAGGAACTTCTTAAATCCATCAATAATTTCAAGTTTTCTGCTTTCGACCTTTGCTCTAAGCGAATAATCTCTGTATACCCCTTTCCAAACTAAGGCTGCTCCGGCAATTAAATTGGGATTAAGTTTAATGTCTAAAATTAAGAAGGGGGAATTAAATGTTTTTCTTGCAACAGAGCCGATTTGATTTAAAGTTGCATCGTCCGGTTCAAATGTAAGATACATCGTGAGAGCAGGTAACCCGGAAATTCCTTTTTCCAGGCCGGTAAGAATCTGATAGACATTATCCTTGTTAAATTTTCGGTAAAAGCTATCTGGCAGTGACTGTAGCCAGTTTAGATCCCGGGCAGTGGAACTTAAAGTTTGATTGTTCTCGCCTCCGAAAAAAGTTTTTAGCAGGTTAGACTTTAAGATCCTCAGCCTGTGCTTTAGCTGGGATAGGGAATAAGTGTCTTTTAGGATAATGTTTAGTATTTCTTGATCCATAGTAATAGTCGGTCAGTACCGCTTCGCCCGCCTTTGGCGCGGTTTCGCTCTCAGCTGTCAGCTTTCAGACTTAAATTGCAATTGTCTGACGACTGAAGACTGATAGCTGATAGCTATTTAAACAATAAATTTTTCCACCTTTGCTTTTTCCAGCGCTTCATAAATAAGATCAAGCTGGTCGCTTAAAGATAATTTTTTCCCCAAAACCAAACTTAAAGTTTGTTCCATCATGGCAATAATGTTTTCATCAATCAATTTTAATTGTTCGTTTTTGTAGGTATCAATTAACTGTCTGGAGCTTTTAAGTTCCAGTTCAATAGAGGAGGAAGTTTTTTGGGCTGTTTGCACCAGAAAATCAGATAATCTGTTTTCAACCCTGTCAAAAAGTTGATTGATACGTTCTTGGCCGGAGAGTTTACTTGCTTCTTCAAACTGTGCGCTTGACTTTTGCAAGTCTGTCATAAACTGCATAAGTTTCTCTTGCGCCTTATCGATATTGCGCTGGGATGTTTCTAAACTTTGAGAAAGCCTCTTTGAGTACTCATTCTCCAGTTTGGACAACTCGACCTCACTGCCTGCAACAACCTTAATTCCTTCCAATTCCGCTTCTCCCAGGATCTCCTGTGATTTTTTGATAGATTGATGTAAGTTCTCCCAGCCTTTTTCTTTAATGCTTTGCAGGAATTTATCTCCCTCGGATTCCAGTCTCTTTCGCTTGTTGTATTCACGAAGATATAGTAAGAGGATAATAATTAGAGTAACGATCAGCGCTAAATTTGTAAGATCAAAAGGCAGATTTGGCATAGGTAGATAATACGATAGAATAAAGAAATTTACAATTTGATAATAAGGATTGAGGCTACAATTCCGATTACACCGGTGACAATTAAAAGAGCGATGTTGATAAGGATAGATAACTGGATTGTAGATCGCGCTAAGGGGTTTCTGCCCAGCGCTTCAATGCTTTTTGCGATAGACCTGGAAAAAGTTAAAAAACCAAAAGTGAAACTTAAAAGGATTACCAATCCTGCTGCAACAAATCGTACTATATTGCCAATTTGTTTAGGATCGCTGACATTTTCCAGCAAAGCAGTCCCTACAAAGCCGAAGAGCCGTCCGGCAAATCTGGGATTAGTTAATTCGGTGTATTCAATTTTGATAGCCGTGAGGATTTTACCCGAAGCTACCTTACCTCTGGGACCGTCTACTTGCGGAGCTCCTTCTCCTGTGAAAGCAGCGAGCGCAACTCCAAAAGTGTAGCCGGACTCTGTTGCTTTCTGGCCTTTACCGGCGATTGCGGAAGCAGTGATATAGTCGCCGTATTGGATTGGACCATTTAATGTGGTGACATTGACCTGGGCTATGCCGGATCGTACAACCGGTTTACCTTTGACTTCGGTGCGGTACACCAGAAGCGGGTTTTCCTGAATAACCCCAAACATTTTAGGATCAAAACCGATGTTTGCCCGTACCAAACCTTTATCTGTTGCTGTAATAATGTCTCCCTCGACAGCATCAGTATCGGCTATTTCGTAAACAGAAGTGACTTCAATGCCTTTAGAATCCTGGGCATGGGTAGAGATAATGTAGAATGTAAAATGTAGAATGTAAAATGTAAAAAATAGAATAATTAGCTTAAGTGTAAATTTCTTCATTAATTACACAATACATCATACTTTTGGAAAGGTCAAAAGGTCGCTCGAGATACTGTTAAAACACCTCCGAGGTGAAGAAATGCGATTACACTTCGGAGGTGAATCTATTCATATCAAAATATATCAACATAATTACCGCACAGGCACGAAAGATAATGTACAATTAATAATGTACAATTTACAATAAATCACAATACATACTGACTATATCAAGAAGAAGCAACAAAGACCTGTTTTATATATGTGAAAAGCATCGTGTAACTTTTGATTAGAACACATACCTCCGAAGTGGGCTTTGACTCCTCGGAGGTGGAGGGAGTACACCCCGGAGGTGAATGAAAATCAGAATGACAATTTTGCAGTTAGATGTTAAAATCATTCCATGAATAAATATATCCCTTCTCAAATTGAGCCCAAATGGCAAGAAAAGTGGAAAGAGAACGGTGTTTATTTAACCGATCTGTCAGAGACCAAAAACAAATACTATGTTTTAGTAGAGCTTCCGTATACCTCAGGCGATCTTCATATGGGTCACTGGTTTACATTCACAATGGGTGATATTTTAGCCAGGTTTAGGGTCAGGCTGGGTTTTAATGTACTTTTCCCCAACGGATTTGATGCTTTTGGTTTACCTGCAGAGAATGCAGCCATCAAAAAAGGGATTCATCCTCGTGACTGGACTTATAAAAACATGGAGCGAATGAGAGGTCAGTTTGAAACCCTGGGCACCTCAATCGATTGGACTAAAACCATGGTGGCTTGCGACCCAAAGTATTACAAGTGGAACCAATGGATTTTTTTGAAGATGCTTGAGCGAGATTTGGCTTACCGGGGGAAATTAATGTCAAACTGGTGTCCGTCCTGCCAGACTGTATTGGCTAATGAAAATGTTGAAAACGGAAAATGCTGGAGATGCGGGAGTGAGGTAGAACAGAAAGAAGTTGACCAGTGGCTTTTTAGGATTACTTCATATGCGGATAGGCTTCTCTGGAGCGATCCGCCTCAAGCTGATTGGCCCAAGTCGCTTCGTGAAGGCCAGAACGATTGGATTGGCAAAAGCGAAGGAATGGAAATAGAGTTTTCCGTAGCACAAGATACTTCGAAATTGAAGGTCTATACGGTCTTTCCGGAAACTATATTCGGGGTGACATATATGGTTTTAGCTCCGGAGCATTCCCTGGTTAAGAAACTGGTTGTCAAAGATAGAGAAAAAGAAGTTGAGGAGTATATCAGGATATCCCAAAAAAAATCAGAGCTGGAGCGCAAAGCTGAAGGAAGAGAGAAAACAGGTGTGTTTACCGGCGCTTATTGTATTAACTCTGTTAACGGTAAGAAAGTACCAATCTGGATTGCCGATTATGTTTTAGCAGGCTATGGAACCGGTGCAGTTATGGGTGTGCCAGGCTCAGACCATCGCGATTTTGAATTTGCCAGGAAGTACGGTCTGGAAATTATCAGAGTGATTGGTAAAAGCGCTGGCGATCAATCAAAAGTTCTGCTAATGGATGATGTTTTAGAAGAAGGGATACTGGTTAATTCGGAACAATTTAGCGGTTTGAAAACTCCGGAGGAGGCTAGGGAAAAAATTAAAGACTGGTTGGAAGAAAAAGGTTGGGGAAAAAGTCAAGTTCAATATCATCTTCATGATTGGTCTATTTCCAGGCAGAGATACTGGGGAACGCCAATCCCGATTATTTACTGTGATCCGCCAGCTGGCGGATGCGGAATAGTGCCGGTGCCTGAAAAAGATTTGCCGGTTGAACTGCCATATGAAGTTGATTACGCACCAAAAGGCAAGCCGCCTCTGGCTACGGCAGAGGATTGGGTTAATACAGAGTGTCCTAAATGCGGTGGACCTGCTAAGCGGGAGGTTGAAACCATGGATACTTTTGTAGATTCAGCCTGGTATTTTTTCCGCTATTTGGATCCTGAAAATGATGCTAAAATTTTTGATAAGAAAATTGCCAAGGTTTGGATGCCGCTGGATATTTATATCGGAGGCCCGGAGCACACACTGGGCCATGCTCTTTATTCAAGATTTTTTACTATGGTTTTTAAAGATTTAGGATTAGTTAGTTTTGATGAATATGCAAAAAAAAGGATTCATCACGGTACAATTTTGGGTCCTGATGGCTCCAGAATGAGTAAATCTCGGGGGAATGTAGTTAACCCCGACACAGAGGTCAAAAATTATGGTGCTGATGCAATTAGGCTGTACCTGATGTTTCTGGGACCTTTTGATATTGTGACTTCATGGAATCCGGATGGAGTAAACGGTGTCTACCATTTCCTGCAAAGGATTTGGGGACTGCAAGAAAAGTTAAAAGTTAAAAGTGAAAAGTTAAAAGTTGAAGATTTAAGAATAATGCACAAGACTATTAAAAAAGTCACAGAAGACATTGAGCAGATTAAGTTTAATACTGCCATTGCTGCTTTAATGGAATGGTTAAATCATTTGTCCAGGAAAGATGGAATTGAAGCAGAAGAATATAAGGTATTCTTGTTGCTTCTGGCTCCGTTTGCTCCGCATATTACAGAAGAATTGTGGCAAGTGTTAAAGTCGTCAGTCGTCAGTCGTCAGTCGTCAGACAAAAAAAGTCTGATAGCTGACAGCGAAGCCACGCCAAAGGCGGGCGAAGCGATACTGAAGACTGATAGCTGGAGTATTCATCAGCAGTCTTGGCCAAAGAGTGACAGTAAATTCCTGGAAGAAGAGGAAGTTTCTATTGTAGTTCAGGTTAACGGAAAGGTTCGGGATATATTAGTGATACAGAAAGATGTAATAAGAGATAAAGAGGTCGTAGAAATGAAGGCCTTAGAGAGCAAAAAAGCCCAAAAATTTCTGGTAGGAAAATCCGTGAAAAAAGTTGTGTATGTACAGGGTAAAATAATCAACTTCGTTGTTAGCAGTTGATAATTGGTTTTGCTAAGAAAGGTTAGCATCTGGTTTAGACTATTTTGACAATGAAATCTGAAATTGTTATTCAAAGAAATAATATCTGGCTTTTATCAAGACTTGATTTTATCTGGTCCAGGTATTTTTCAGATATACCTCAATCAAATAAAGTATTCATCAGATTCGGCAGGTTTGCTAAATTCCGGCTAGGCTCAATCAGGTTGGATAGACGAACAAAAGCAAGTTACATCACTATCACAGCTATGTTTAAAGATCCAAAAATTCCATCCGAGGTTGTGGATCACACAATTGGTCACGAGTTGGTTCATTATACGCACGGTTTTTCATCAAGTCAACCGAGATTGCACCGTTATCCTCACGCGGGTGGAGTAGTCCGGCTGGAAATGCGCAAAAGAGGCATGGAGCATTTTTATAATGCCTACAAACTGTGGATGAAAGAATACCGGAAGCAGATTTTGGCCAGCCGGTAGTCTGTTTAAAATGGACAATATAAATTGGAGAGAGAAGTTAAATCAGTTTAAAATTCCTATAGCTTTAAGCTTTCTGGGATTAGTTTTAATTATCGGCGGGATATTTGCTTCCGGTTTAAACCAATCCGCTGGCGGGCGGACTAAAGAATTTCCTAAAGAAAGTTTAGTTGAAAATCAAAAGATGATCTCTGTTGATGTATCCGGAGCTGTTAAGACCCCGGGTGTTTATCAGTTGAAGGATGGTTCCAGAATTGAGGATGCGGTTGTCGCTTCAGGCGGATTTGCCGAAACAGCCAATACAGAATATGTATCAAAATATCTCAATATGGCACAAAAATTATCAGATGGCAGTAAAGTTTATGTACCTTTTGCAGGAGAGCAAGTAAGCGGATCTCAAGTTGGAGCAATTGCCAAAACAACTACGTTGAGCGGAGCAAGTGCCATAACTGCGAAAGTAAATATTAATACAGCCACACAAGCTGAACTGGAAACATTAGATGGTATAGGAACGAGCAGAGCTTCAGATATTATTTCAGGAAGACCTTATCAGGCCGCAGAAGATTTGTTTAATAAAAAGATTGTCGGTAAAGCTGTGTTTGAGAAGATAAAAGATCAAATAGTAGTATATTGAAAAAATTACCTTTAATTTTATCCCTGATTTTATATCTTCTTATCTTTTTTGTCAGATACCAACAAGGCGGTTGGGATATAAAATTAGATTTGTTTCCGCAGATTCGAAACAGTCTGGATCAAAGAATTAGTCAGTTTTTGCCTTCTCCTCAAGCAGAATTACTTTCCGGAGTGCTGCTTGGACAAAACAAAACTTTACCGATAGCTTTGAAACTTAATCTTAGGGATACTTCTACCTTACATATAGTGGTAGCTTCAGGGCAAAATTTGAGCATGGTGGCAGCGTTTTTCTTAAGCCTGTCAGGGTTAATAAAAAGAAAATATGCTATTGCATTTAGCTTACTGGCAGTCGTGGTGTACACTTTGCTAACCGGTGTTGCGGTGCCGGTTTTAAGGGCAGCTATTATGTTTAGCTTAGCCTCTTTGGCTCAAATCTTTGGCAGGCAAAGGGAAGGTTGGTGGGTTTTGATACTGACAGCCGCCTTAATGCTCCTCGTAAATCCCGAGTGGATAACTGATTTATCTTTCCAGCTTAGTTTCCTGGCTACATTTGGGGTAGTGGTGGTATCTCCGATTCTGGTTGGGTATTTAGACAAAATTCCTATCATTGGTCAGGATTTGGCCGTAACGCTGGCGGCGCAACTTATGGTAACACCTGTTATAGTCCAGAGTTTTCATCAAATTTCGTTTGTTTCTTTGGCTGCCAATGCGTTGGTTTTATGGACAATACCGTTTATGATGACCCTAGGATCAGTTATGCTTGTTTTAGGAACAATTTCAGGTTTACTCGGACAATTGATTGGTATTGGAGTTAATGTGCTGCTTACTTATTTTATTTATGTAATTAAATTTTTCGCCAGTTTGCCATTTGCCTGGGAATATGTTGGGGAGCAAATTTGGGTAGTTTGGGTGGGTTATTATTTGGTATTGGCAGGGATATTGATAGCTATTAAAAACAAGACGATAGATGGCAGAATGTAGAAGATAGTGGTAGAAGATAGAAGGTAGAGAATAGATAATTTCTATAATCCATATTCTATCTTCAAAATACTATCCTCCATTTTCCATAATCCATTGTCTGTTTTTATGTTATGATTAACTTATGTTAAAACAACAGATTTTAAAAGATCTTAAAAATGCAGTAGAGGATTTAGGTTATCCATCAACTGATATACTTCTATCTATTCCCCAAAATTCTTCATTTGGAAACTATACTTCGAATATAGCCTTACAGCTTGCTAAACTAGAATCGCCTAAAGGTAAGCAGTCCCCAACAGAAGTTGCTAATGAAATTTTAGAGAAATTTGGAAAAGTGGACTATCTGGAGAAAATAGAAGTAGCCGGCGGGGGTTTTATTAATTTTTTCATTAAAGACTCCGAACTTGTCAAAAATGCCAGCGACTTGGATCTGTTGCAAAAATCGACCGAAACCTCAAAAGTGCTTATTGAATATGGTCATGTTAATCCTTTGAAAGAAGTACACGTCGGACATCTCCGGACTTTTATTTTGGGAGAGAGTCTTTGCAGAATTTATCAGTCACAAGGTCACACCGTATTTAGAGCTAATTATCAGGGTGATATTGGCTTGCATATTGCCAAGGCTATTTGGGGGATAGAAAAGCTTGGTTTGCCCTCAAAGGAGTTAAGTTTGGAAGAAAAGGCCGATTTTTTAGGCAGGGCATATGCTGAAGGTAATAAATCGTACGAAGAAGATTCCGTTTTTAAGGAAGAAATAGACAAAATTAACATCGGTCTTTATCAAAAAAGAAAAGAATTTCAAGAAATCTATCAATTGACCAGGTCCTGGAGTTTAGAATACTTTGAACCTATTTACCGGCTCCTGGGAATCAAATACGACCGGTGTTTTTTTGAAAGTGAAGTTTTTGAGAGAGGAAAGCAAATAGTACTTAAAAACCTGGGCAAAGTTTTTGAGGAAAGCGATGGGGCAATTATTTTTCCTGGAGAAAAATACGGTTTGCATAACCGTGTTTTTGTTACTTCAGCCGGTAATCCGACATATGAGGGTAAAGAAATCGGTTTGGCAGAAGCGGAATATGATGCTTTTAATTACGAGAAATCAATCCATGTTGTTGCAAGCGAGCAGGAGGGTTATTTTCAGGTTGTGATTAAGGCAATAGAGCTCATTTTCCCGTATCTAAAGCAGAAAAAATACCATTTGTCTTATGGTGTTGTTGATTTGAGTGAAGGTAAAATGTCATCACGGACCGGCAATGTGGTAACTGTTGATGATTTGTATCATGTAGTATCTGAAAAAGTCAGGGAAGTAATGAAAAAGAGTAGTCTGGGAATTGATCAGGAAGTTGTCCGGATTGTAGCTTTGGGCGCAATCAAATTTTCTTATCTAAAATTCTCCCCAAGGCCAAATATGATATTTGATCTTGCGCAATCAGTTTCACTGGATGGGGATAGCGGGCCTTATGTCCAATATACGTTTGCCAGGATCCAATCGGTTCTCCGAAATTCCAGCAAACTTCCGAAAATACCAATGGAGAGTGTTGCGTTAGACAAACAGGAGAGAGCGCTATTAAGACAGCTTCTTTATTTTTCTGAAACTGTGGAAGAAGCGTTGAAATTAGGACATCCAAACCTCATAGCCTCGTATCTGGTTGAGCTCTCCAGGCTCTACAATCTTTTTTACCAGGAATGCAGAATTTTGGAATCAGAAAAGCAAGATTTTAGATTAAAGTTATCTTTGGAAGTAAGTAAGGTTTTAAAGAAAGGTTTGAATCTGTTAGGGATAGAAGCGCCGGAGAGAATGTAAGTTTAATAGTCATCAGTCATCAGTCGTCAGACATGAATACACATAAATTCAGAAAACTTACAGTGTGGCAGCGATCAATTCAGTTTGTATCGCTTGTTTACAAAATTACTTCTAAGTTTCCGCAAGAAGAGAAATATGGTCTGGTAGACCAAATAAGAAGAGCGGCAGTGAGTATTTGTTTGAATATCGCAGAAGGATCGGGTTCCGGATCAGACCCAGAATTTATGAGATTTTTGAGAATGGCACAAAGATCAGCATATGAAGTAATTGCCGGACTAGAAATTGCAATAAGTCTTGAGATGGCAGACGAGAAAACGATTAATGCAGTTATTAGCGAGGTTGACCAGATCAGCGCAATGCTTTCAGGTCTTATTAAAAGTCTGAAAGCTGATAGCTGAAGACTGAAAGCTATTTTATGTTCAAAAGACATTATAAAAAAAGATCCTCAAATGTAATACTTGTTTTCTTCAGACTGGTTTTGAGTTTGGTGATGTTTACGGTTTTACTACTCGGCACGTACACAGCCTATAAGCATTTTTCCGGTTTAGATCCGCTAAAGATCGATCCTCAAGCAATTTTTAATAATGTTGTTGTATCAAGAACGCCGAAACAAATATCTGCAGCTCTATCTAAACTTAACTTAAGTCAAAAAGTATTAGTTAATCAATCCAGTGTGCCTGCGGAAACTTCTAAGCCGCTAAATTCAAATTTGGCTTTTCGATTTTTGATTGTCGCAGATTCTCACAACGATAATGCTGATTTGGGGAAGGCTATTAAACAAGGCAGGCATAAGTATCCGGATCTAAAATTCATCATTGGTTTGGGAGATTACACCGAAGTCGGGACAATTGCAGAGTTGGAAAATGCAAAAAAAGAATTTGATAACTCTTCTCTGCGCTACTTTCTAATACCGGGCGATCATGATCTTTGGGACTCTCGGAACAGGTCTTTATTGCCAAGTTCTTGTTTCAGTCAGGTTTTTGGTCCGTCGTATCAATCTTTTGAACTTGAAAATTTTGAATTCTTGCTTCTGGATAATAGCGATAACTACACTGGTTTCGATACTAAACAGACTGCATGGATTGCGACGGAATTGGAGAAACCTAAGAAAATCGGAGCAAAAGGACTTTTTGTATTTATGCATGAACCGCTTTATCATCCTTCTTCCGATCATGTTATGGGGTGGGTGGAGAAAAGCTTGAAATTACAGGCAGGCGGGTTGATTTTTCAACTAAAAGAAGCGGGAGCAACAAAGATTTTTGCTGGAGATATTCATTTCTTTTCAGAGTACAGTGAACCTAAAACAAATTTGTCCCTGGTTACAATCGGAGCTGTCACGATTGAAAGAAACCCACAAGCTCCCAGGTTCGCGGTTGTATCAGTATTTAATGATGGTTCAACGAAAGTGGAGGATGTTATAATACATTGATCTATGTTACAGCAGACTTTAATCATTATTAAGCCTGATGGGGTTAGCCGAGGGCTGACTGAGGAAATTATTAGGCGTTATCAAACTGCAGGACTGAAAGTGGTTAAAAGAAAAGATATGATGGCGCCGCTGTCAATAGTAGAGAAACACTATCCGATGGAACCGGATTATCTTCGTTTGATTGGGGAAAAAACTATTGCTGCAGGTCAAAAAGTCAAAAGCGCAGAAGATCAGGGAAGAAAAGTAGTAACCTGGCTTAGAAAGTTTATTACCTCCGGTCCGATTGTGGCCATGGTTTTAGAAGGGAAAAATGCGGTAAGTGTTGCCCGGAAGGTGACAGGCTTTACAGATCCGGCTACAGCTGAAAAAGGCACCATCAGAGGAGATTTGGGAACAGATAATATTTTAAAAGCTAATCAGGAAGAAAGACCGGTTTGGAATCTAATTCACGCCTCCGCTTCTCCTGAGGAAGCCAAAAAAGAAATCAAGCTTTGGTTTGGAGTTTAAGTCGGGGTGCTGGGAATTGAACCCAGTGTCTCTGCGACCCGAACGCAGCGTGATACCGATTCACTACACCCCGAAATCCGAAGCATTCTTCCTTAGTATTTTACCCCTCCTGGTGTTAAAATGTAAGTAACCTAAGTTGGCCCTGTAGTTCACCGGATAGAACGCGGACGTCCTAAGTCTGATGTAGGGGGTTCGATTCCCTCCAGGGCCGCATACAGGGAATAGCTTGTTAGCGTACTATGTCTAAACGTTTTAAAATTATTTTATTTGTCCGGTTTGCCGGCTACTTTTTATTTTTTGCCGGACTTACGGGTTTAACTTTTATGTTGGGTCCTGTTGTACAGGTAGAAGCCGGCTACAGGATTTCCAGGATTTTGGGTGTTAAGAAAACTGTGCCGGTTATTACCTCCTTTGAGCAGTTTGCACAAACAGAAGCAACAGAAAGCGGTGCAGGCGGGCCTTTGGACTTCAGCAATGTTAGCTCCGGGGGTAACAGCATTATTCCGGTATCAACAGAATACGGAGTAGTTATTGAAAAAATCAATGCTAACGCCAGGATTATTCCAAATGTGAATCCAGGGGATGAGGAGCAATATGTGCAGATGTTGACTCAGGGAGTTGCAGAAGCATTAGGCTCAACGCCTCCGGGAGTGCCAGGGAATTTATACCTTTTTTCCCATTCAACAGATGCCCCCTGGAATATTATCCGCTACAATGCCGTATTTTATTTATTGAAAGAACTTGAACCCGGGGATACAATAATTATCTTTTACAAGAATAGGAGGTATGATTATGTGGTGTTTGATAAAACTATTGCCAGTCCGGACGATATTTCCTTTTTAACAAACAGGTACGATGCTCCGGTTGTAACTCTGCAGACTTGTGATCCTCCGGGAACACTGCTTAACAGGTTAATTGTGAGGGCAAGGCTGGTAAATAGCTAATAAAAGAAGTACACTATAGATATCAAAGATTGCCCTTGTCAAAAATTGTCATTTAGACAATTTTTGCAAGCGATCTCGCGCGCTAGGAAAGGGGGCGCACTCCGATTGTCTAAAAAATTTGTTATTTCTATTGCAACCTTAATAGCAATTGGTGTTATTGCCGCTATTGCAATTTTTTTGGCAAAAGGTTATACCTTTTCACCAAAAGAAAAGAGGATTGTTGGAACCGGAATTATTACTATAACTTCGGAACCTGATGCAGCCTCGGTTTTTATAGATGGTCACCTTACTACCGCTACAAATACCACAGTTTCTTCGCTTTCTCCCAAAAATTACTCTGTCAGGATCGTCAAGGAAGGATTTATTCCCTGGGAGAAGCAAGTGAGCGTCAAAGAAGGGTTGGTGACAGCTGTCAAGGTAACTCTTTTTCCTGCCATCCCCACTATTTATCCGCTGACTTTTAATGGGGTGGAAAATCCGACTTTGAGCCCTGACGGAAGTAAGCTTGCCTACATCGTGCCGTCATCAACACCTGTCGGTGTTGCTAATAAAAAGGGGGGAGTTTGGGTTTGGACACAAACCCGCAATCAACCTATTTCTTTTGCCCGCTCCAGCGAGCCTCATCAGATTGTTCAAAGCACAAGTATAGATTTTTCGAAAGCTGCATTGCGTTGGTCTGCCGACTCCAAGCAAATTTTGGCAACAGTAGGGGATAACAATTACCTTTTGGAATCCGACAGATTAAATTCCGATCCCCGCGATATTACACCCCTGCTGCAAGTTACCTTAAAATCCTGGGAAGAAGACACCCGTTTAAAAAACGAGGCAAGGGTACTGGCAATTAAAAATACAACTTTCCGTCAAATTGCCTCTTCCGCAGCTATCGTGCGCTGGTCTCCGGATGAAACCAAATTTATGGCCGGTAAGACCGAAGCAGACCTCAAGGTTTATAACTTGGAAGATGGAAAAGAATACTCACTACCTGCGGCTAGAGCTCATATTTGGTTGCCCAATTCAATGCATATTATCTTGATTGAAGAAGGGATAATATCAATTGCGGATTTTGACGGGACAAATAAAGCTGTTATTTATGCCGGTAGTTTCCAGGATGATTTTGTTTTTCCGTGGCTTGATTCATCAAGGCTGGTGATTATTAGTTCTTTTCCAACCCCGACCGCCTCGGAACCAAACCTGTTTGGTGTAAACCTTAAGTGAACTGATAGCTATTGATCCATTTAGTGTATCTTGTGATCAGGTTTTTTGGCTGGTAGAATCACAATCAATTATCAGCTTATGTTTAATTTTTCCAAAAGGATCGGAATAGATCTGGGCACTGCCAACTCTCTGGTTTATCTTGCAGGGGCTGGTATTGTTTTAAACGAGCCGACTGTGGTTGCAGTCACAACCGATGACTACCGTGTTTTGGCAGTTGGTAATGAAGCCAAAGAAATGCTGGGGAGAACTCCGGGGAATATTGTTGCTTCGCGTCCCATGAAAGACGGGGTAATCGCAGATTATGTGATTACCGAAGCGATGATCCGTTATTTTCTGGATAGAGTTTGCGGTTCGAGCAGGCTTTTTAAGCCGGAAGTTATGGTGTGTGCGCCTGCCGGAGTGACTTCTGTTGAGAAAAGGGCAATTCTGGACGCAACTATTTCTGCCGGAGCAAGGACGGCTTTTCTAATCGATGAGCCATTAGCCGCAGCCATTGGAGCCAAAATTCCTATTGCTAATCCTTCCGGTAACATGATTATTGATATTGGCGGGGGAACAACAGAAGCGGCAGTTGTTTGTCTGGGAGGAGTGGTAGTTCATTCGTCTGTGCGGGTTGGCGGTAACAAGATTGATGAAGCAATTCAAAGCTATGTGCGCAAAAAGCACAATTTAATTATTGGAGAAAGGATGGCGGAAGAAGTTAAGATTAAAATAGGTTCTGCAACCAAGTTGAAGTCTTCCGAGGCGCAAAAGATGGAGGTCAGGGGCAGGGATGCTTTTTCAGGCTTACCCAAGACTATTGAGATTACATCCGATGAGGTGACAGAAGCTATCTCAGATATTACCCACAAGATTATTATAGCGGCAAAAGGCGTATTGGAACAAATCCCGCCGGAGCTTGCATCGGATATTATTGACAAAGGCATCGTGATGTCCGGAGGAACATCGCTCTTGCGGAATCTGGACAAGCTTTTAACCGAATCTTTGGGTGTGCCGGCAGCTCTGGCAGAAAACCCGCTCCTTTGCGTGGCTCTTGGAACAGGATTGGCTTTGGAAAACCTTGATCTTTACAAAAGATCGGTATCTAAAAGATAATTAGCTCATGGTTATTGGTTTTGATGGGTCAAGGGCATTTACAGGTCAGCGGACAGGAACAGAAAATTACTCCTATCAGCTATTAAAAAATCTAGCCAAAATTGATCGAATCAATCAATACATTGTGTATTTACGTCCGTTAGGCACGCAAGGCGTCCCCTTGCAAGGCTGGCCAGATAATTTCCGATTTAGAACTATTAATTGGTTAAGACTTTGGACTCAGGGTGGATTGGCAATACAAACATTCAGGGATAATCTGGATGTATTGTTTGTGCCGGCGCATACCTTACCGGTAATTAGATATCCCGGATTAAAAACTGTGGTAACGGTACATGATTTGGGTTCCGAATACCTGTCTTCAATGCATCAGATTAAACAAAGAATCTATTTGGGCTTCATGCAAAGATATCAACTTAAAACCGCCACCAAAATAATTGCCGTATCAAAGGCTACAAAGAATAATCTTGTTAAAAAGACAGGAATAGATCAGAGGAGAATAGAAGTGATTTATGAGGGGTATGATCAAAATCTGTTTAGGCCAGTTAAATTTGATCTATTAGTTAATAGTTTGAGCCATTATGGGTTAAAACCCGGAAAATACTTTTTGTTTGTAGGCACAGTACAGCCAAGGAAAAATCTGGAAAGGTTAATAAAAGCATTTGCAAAATTCGCAGCTCGTCGCAGTGCAAAAAACCGCTCGTACGGTAGAGACTTGCTCGCTTGTGAGAATTTTGTGGAAGACCGTTATCCTCAATCATTAAGAAAATCAGCACAAAATCCTCAACATTTTTTGACTACTTGTGACTTCGCTGCGCTGAAACTTATCATTGTAGGCGGAAAAGGTTGGATGAGTGAAAAAATTTATGCTCTGCCAAAGCAACTGGGGATTGAAGACAGGGTTAAGTTTTTGGGGTATGTGCCTGTGAAAGATTTACCTGCTTTGTACTCCGGAGCAATAGCTTTAACCTTTCCTTCGCTTTTTGAAGGATTTGGTTTGCCGATCTTGGAAGCTCAAGCCTGCGGATGTCCGGTTTTAACCTCTAATATATCATCTATGCCGGAAGTTGCAGGTTTGTCAGATGGCGGAGGTGCAATTTTTGTAGACCCGTATTCTACTAGTGATATAGTAAAGGGGATGGTAGAAATTATGAACAAAGATATGAAGAGAAGAATAATTGAGGCAGGATTTTTAAATATTAAGAGATTTTCGTGGGAGAGGTGTGCCAGGGGAACACTTAAAGTACTGGAAGCGCTTTGAATGATTATGAAAATAGATATTTTAGGAGTCAAAATTGACAAGGTTAATTTAACAGAGGCTCTTGTTGTTGCGGAAAAGTGGATCCGGAACAAGTCCGCCTGTCGGACTGGTAAACATTACATTGTGACTCCTAATTTGGAATTTATTTTGGCAGCCCAAAAAGATAAAGAATTCAGGGGGATTCTAAATAAGGCAGATTTGGCTATTCCAGATAGTTCCAGCCTTGGTTTGTCTGATTGGTTACTTAGAAAAAGCAGGTTGGAAAGATTACTGCTTTGGCCGCTGTTCTTTTTTCCAGTAAAACCTATGATGCAGTTTGATGTAGTGACTGGAACAGATTTTATGGAAGCGCTTTGTAAGCTGTCAGCCGAAAAAGGCTTTACAACAGGCTTTTTAGGAGGCAATGGTGGGGTAGCAAAGGAAACTGCAGAGCGCTTATTGCGGAAATACCCAAACCTTAAGGTTAGTTATGTTTCTTCTGGAGGAATAATTGATAAGGATGGTAACCCTCAAGAAGTAGTAAGTAGTAAGTATTATGTAGCAAGGGAGAAAGCAGGAAAAGATATGTCTTCGCGTAATACAAAATACATAATACCTCCTACTGATATTCTTTTTGTGGCTTTTGGACATATAAAACAGGAAAAATGGATTGCCAAAAATTTAGATAAGATTCCTGTGCGTGTTGCCATGGGGGTTGGGGGAGCATTCGATTATCTCTCCGGTAGAGTACGCAGGGCACCTAAGATGGTAAGAAAATCAGGGTTTGAATGGCTGTTTAGATTAGTCATTCAGCCATGGAGGATTAAAAGACAGCTGGTATTATTTAAGTATTTAAGGTTAATATTATTTTATGATCAAACTTAAAACACATAAGGACTTACGACCTGTCTTGATGGAGAAAGTAAATAATGGTGTTAAAACACCGTATTATATATTAGCGGATAATGATCAGGTGATATTTGTAATTTCCCAGGGGTTTAATGGAGGAGAATTTAACAAAACTTCAGGCTATTTTAACAATTTCCCCGGCGTACAAACATACCAATGTCTTTACGGCTCTGGAATTTTACTAATGCAGAGGAATGATGAATCTGAAGAAGCGAAGGAATTTAAGATGGTTAGATTAAATCCGTACAGACAAGTTAATGTTCCGGCAAGCTGGTTTGTTTGCCTGGTTAATACAGGAAATAGTTTTTTGATAGTTTTGAAGAATAGCTATCTAGACGAGAAATACAAAGTTCCAAAGTCGATATCGGATAAAAGAGGATTTGCATATTATGTAGTTGATAAAAGAGGGGAAATTGCCTTTGAACCAAACCCTTACTATCGTGTCCACCCCCAAATCACGACTGAGTGATACTTTTTACTATTCCAACAACATATTCATCCCCAATTAGCAAAAATTGTAAGTAGAGTGCTAAATAAAAGGAAGTTAGTATGAACTAGAAGAAGGAGAATCAGCAGGGTTACTTTTCTGAGTGATGCCCAATAACCAGAGGACGGCTTCTTTCTTATACCTGCGGTCACCCCGGCTATTTATCCTTATTGCAGGTAGTTTTCCTCTTTTACCCCAGCGTTTGATAGTTAAGGCGGAAACGCGTAAGACTTCTGCAACTTCTCTGACGGTTAAAAGATCGGGTAAATTCTCAAGTGATAATTTGTCTGCCATACTAACTCTTTGTATATCATAACAAAACAGAGAGTGTCAAGGGGTGGTATTTGAGCGGTTCGTCGCAGTGCAAAAAACCGCTCGCACGGTAGAGACTTGCTTACTTGTGTTAGTTTTGCGTCTACTAATGATCTCGAATCATCGAAGTTAGTTACGCAAAACTAACAACATTTTTTGACTACTTGCGACTTCGCCGCTCTTAGAAAGATTATTGTAATTCAACTGTTGCTCCTGCGGCTGTTAATTTAGTTTTAGCTTCTTCAGCTGTGGCTTTATTAACTCCTTCCAAAACAGGTTTTGGAGCTGCTTCTACCAAATCTTTGGCTTCTTTAAGGCCCAAAGTTTGGACGAGTTCTCTGACAGCTTTAATAACTGCAATTTTATTTGCTCCTGCACCCGAGAGGACAACATTAAATGTTGTTTTTTCCTCTGCCGGCTCACCTGTTGCTGCTGGACCTGCGCCTGCGGCTGCAGCTGCTACCGGAGCTGAAGCCGAAACACCAAATCTGTCTTCCAGCGCATGAACTAAATCAGCCAACTCTAAAACAGACAGTTTTTCAATCTGTTCTATGATTTTTTCCAGATTAGCTGAAACTGGTTTAGAAGCTTTTTTAGACTCTTCTACTTTTGGCTCTTTTACAGGTTCAGCCTCTTTTGGAGCTTCTGCTGCATTCACCTCGGAGGAGTCAGCCTTCGCTTCGCTCACGCTACCACCGTCCGGGGTGGTTTTATCAGTTTCAGACTTCGCTGTCTCTTCTACTACTTGATCTTGTTTTTGATCATCTGCCATATTAATAAGCTTTCAGTCTTCAGTCGTCAGTCTTCAGATTTTTAAGTCTGATAGCTGAAAGCTGATGACTGATAGCTATTTATTCACCTCCCTTCGATATTTTGATTTGATTTAATGCATAAACTAGATTACGTAAATTTCCATTAAGTACAGAAACCATGCCTTGCAAAGGAGCAGCCAGGATTCCGACGATCTGGCCTTTTAGTTCTAACTTTGTAGGGAGAGCGGCAAGTTGAAGTATTTTTCCTTCATCTAATGCAGTACCTCCAAAGAAACCGCTTTTTATTTTGCCCAAAGCAACATCTTTTAAGGTCTTGACTAATATTTTGATAGGAGAAATTTCGTCATCATATGCAAAAAGTGTGGCTGTTGGACCCTCTAATTCAGTTGGTAGTTGGTAGTTGGTAGTTGGTAGGGCGCGTTGAAGTAGAGTATTTTTGGTAATAGTAAATTCGCCGTTTACTTCACGAAGTTGATCCCGAAGATTGGATAATTGTTTCATGCTCAAACCTTTATAGTCTGCAAAAACTACAGACTTGGCCTTGCTTAGCTGTTCTGATAATTTTGCAACTGAATCTTCTTTTTGTTGTCTTGTTTTAGCCATAAAAAAATCCTCGCTTAAACGAGGAATAGTCGTCAGCTGTCAGTCATCAGTCGTCAGACAATTTTTAGGTCTGAAAGCTGATAGCTGAAGACTGATAGCTAATTTAATTCGCCTCGGTGAGTCTTATGTATATGCTCACTGTCTTAAGCAAAAAGTATTTTATCTTATGGTATTATGTTTGTCAATGACAATAGTTTTGACCAGAAAGGCTACAGAAGAGCAAGTAGAAAAAATGTGTTATGAGTTTGGTAACTATACTAAAGTTGTGGTGGATGTTGAAAAAGGCATATTGGCAGGCGGAGCAGCAATGCATTACGACGAGGAACAGGTACTCTTAGAATATGGATGCAAACAGGAAAATTTGTGGGGCGGCGGTATAGATTTTGCAACTGGTACAATAGATTACAATTCCATGATTAACGTTAGACCTAATCAAGAAAATTCAAGCAGAGATATTCTGTCGCAGGAAATCAGAGATAAATTTAAGGTTGTGGTGGAGAAACTACTACTGTGAAACATAGTCCTCATTTTTCTCATCAAACAGATTTGCCTTTAGATAAACAAATACTAAACGTTTCTGTTAATATGGCAAGGCTTAGTGAATGGATTGCAGATTCGTATATTAGCCATAAATCACTCATCGATATATTTATCAAACAAACAGAAAATTATTTAGACGATTTATCAGATCAAAATATTTCAGAAGATTTCAAACCCACTTTGATAAAGTTTCAGGCGGATTTTAAAAAATTCAGAAATGAAGTAAAGAATGAAAAAGAAAAATTATACTGGGCAGAGCGGATTCTAACTTGGGCTAATATCTTACAACACCGAGCCAAACTGGCTTAAATTACTTTGGTACCCAGATCCAATAGCCACCGGAGCTTTCTGGTCCACCAATAGAAGGGGAAGTAAGATTTGCAGAAGGTGTTGCGCCTTGAGGCAAAGGGGAGGTCCAGGCGCCTGAAGCGCCGGTTTGGCCCATGTTTTTGGTAATAAAGCCTAAATCAAAAGCATTTATTACTCCATCTTTATTTAAATCGATATTGGCATTCCAGTTGGAAGATTTTGAGGTTGAACCAAGCGCTTTTTGAGCAATAGAATAATCAGCGCTGTTTATAACATTATCATCATTTAAATCTCCGCTGATTAGGTTTAAAGGCTCATTGTTGTTTAAGGTAGAAACCGAAGGTGACATAGTAAATACAGAAGAGACGGCAATCTGGGAAGCGCCCTTTAAGAGTGCCGTATATTGTGTTCCGGAATTCAAACCGGCCAGGGAGATATTGCCGTATTCCCCGGAAGCAGGTAAATTCACGCTAAAACTAAGCAGGAACTTGGGGTTTGATGAGAGCGCTCCTTCCGCAATCCCTATAAACATCCTGGTTGTTTGATTATCTTTGGGACTGCCTTCCAAAGTCGCTTTGAAAGATAGCGTAGGGCCGTACGAGGTGGCTATTGTCGGATCAGCGGTGGGAGACGGGGCAGGCGAGGCGGAATCGCCCTGAGAGACGCTGGTTTGAGAAGCGCTTAGCAGTTCTTTGGAGGGTGAAGTTGTAGGTTTTGGTGTGACCCTGGCTATTGATTTGGTGTTTTTTTGCTCCTTTGCGCTGCTTTGAATAGTTTGGTATTGTGAAACAAGATATGATCCGACAGGGATCGTTAGCAGAAGAAAAATATATATTCCTAAAAATAATTTTTGTTTAAAAGTTGAAAACATTTTATCAGTCATCAGTCATCAGTCATCAGTCATCAGTCATCAGTCATCAGATATTAAGTCTGACAGCTGAGAGCTGATGACTGATAGCTACTATTAGTGTATATTTATAATAGTAAGTTGGCAAGCGATGTTTAAAATTCTTTTTAACACCATTTTAGGCATAATCTTAATTTTTATCTGGTCCCGTTTTGTTGATATAGGCCAGGTTTTCTCCGTGATTTCAGGGGTAAATTTAGCCTATCTGGCGCCAATCCTTTTTTTTATGCTGGCTTCCCCTGTATTGCGCGCGATTAGGCTTAAAGTATTCTTATCGGAAATAATGAAACTTAAAGTATCAGATTTAATTTATTTGAATGGAGTAGCGATGATGCTTAATTTTTTTATACCTGTTAGAGCAGGGGAGATTGTTAAAGGTATTTATCTTAATACTCACTGTAAATTACCCCTTGGGAAATCTGTAATCTGGATATTTATTGACAGGTTTGTAGATTTTTTGGCAGTATTGCTTTTGGCTTCAGTCTTGTTTTTTCTTGTTCCGACCGCTCTTAATATAACTTTTGTAATTATTATAACGATTATACTAATCGCAGCCCTGTTTTTTACTTATCTTGCAGTATTTAGAATAGATTTTACCAAGAAATTGTTTAAAATTTTGCGATATATTTTAATAGTTAATCGTATTAAGATATATTTTGATAAGTTTAGTGCATTCATTTTAGAATCCTTTTCGATCCTGGACAGGCATCCAAAAGATTTATGTCTTATGACCGGTATAACAATTCTGGCATATGGGGCAGATGCAGCGATTTGGTATTTTACTTTCATTGCCCTGGGAGCAAACCAGGATTATTTTAAGATGTATTTGGGTCAACTACTGTCTGCCCTGACTTATCTTGTACCTGCAGCTCCCGGGTATGTGGGCTCGGCTGAAGCGTCTGGGCTTTTAATACTTTCAGGGGTTTTTGGAATTCTGCCAAATCTAGCCTCAGCTATGATAGTGTTGTTTCATATACTTTCAGCCATTTTTGTGTTAATTTTTGGATTGATTTCTGTTTATAGTTTAAAAATTGAGGTCAGAGTTCTTTTGAAAAAAGTATTAAACAGAAGCTAGATCTATTTTAACCCCTGGCCCCATGGTGGGGGAAAGGGTGATCTTTTTAATTCTGGTTTTACCTAAAGTCTGCAGCAAAGTTTTAATATTAGCTACCAGTTCCTCGTTAGGCTGATCCAATTTGCCCATTGCTATATGGATAACAGGAGCTTTGGCTTCGGTTTTATACTCTGTTTTTCCTGTCTGAAAACTCTCTACTGCTTTTTTTATATCATTGGTGATTGTGCCGTTTTTTGGATTGGGCATTAAGCTTCTTGGCCCTAAAATTCTTGCCACTTTGGCAAGTTTAGGCATCCAATCAGGTGTGCTAATAATCAGATCAAAATCAATTTTGCCTTTACCAGCCTTAACTGACAAGCTCTGCTTATTAATCTCTTCAATAGTGGAATCGGTACCAAAAACTACTCCCTCAAGTTGCGAGGCGGTCGAGGGCCCAAAACATAAGATGCGTAACTGACGACCTTTCGCATAGGGTAAGGAGACGTAACCACGAATACCCGTTTGCGCGGTGTTTATATGCGCTTCTAAGGTGGCATTAATTTTAGAATAAGACATTTTTTTGACCATGTCAACTGCTTCTGGAAGTGGATATGTTTTGGTTCTGTCCAGATTTTTGACTGCTTCCTGGTATTTCTTGCTTCTTGGTTTGGCTTTTCCTGGTTTTTGTGATTTCTTTGTTTCTTTTTTTTCGTCATCGCGAGGAGTCCCGCTTTGTGGGACGACGTGGCGATCTTTTTCATCCACGGAAGATTGCCGCGCTTCGCCTTCGGCTTCGCTCGCAATGACAGATTCTGTGGTTTCAACTTCGCCACTTGCTTTGTCAGTTTCAACCTTCGCTCGCTCCGCCTTACCGGGTTTAGTTTTTTGCTTTTTTTCTTCAACTTCTGGAGCCGAATCATCAATTGTTTTAATTCTTGGTCTACCCACCGATTTTCACCCCCATGCTTTTGGCAGTTCCTTCAACTATTTTTTCCGCAGCTTCCACATTTTTAGTATTTAGATCAGGCAATTTAGCTTCGGCAATAGCTTTTATTTGAGCTGTCGTTAGTGAGCCTACAGGAGCTTTAAGCGCAGTTCCGGATCCCTTTTCCAAACCCAGCGTCTTTTTAATCATTTCCGCAACCGGCGGTTCTTTAGTAATAAAAGAAAAAGTGCGGTCTTCGTAAACCGTAATAACAACCGGCAAGATATTGCCTTTTTTATCCTGGGTTCTATCATTAAAAGCTTTGACAAACTCCATAATAGGCAAACCATGCTGACCCAAGGCCGGGCCAACCGGAGGAGCAGGAGTAGCTTCTCCTGCAGGGATATTTAGTTTTATCAATGTTTTAATCTTTTTAGCCATAGATTTATATTTTCTTTATTTGTAAAAAGTCCAGTTCCACCGGAGTTTCGCGCCCGAATATGGACACCAAAACTCTCACTTTGCCTTTTTCGCCGTCAACAGAGTCAATTTTACCGATAAAGTCGGCAAAAGGTCCATCCACAATCTTGACCGCATCGGAAACTGCAAAAACCTGTTTATACATCGGAGCTTCTGTTTGAGTAAATTTGACGATGGTTGCAACTTCACTATCAGAGATCGGGGTTGGTTTATTGCCCATACCTACAAAGCTGGTTACGCCCTGGGTAGTCCGGACCGCCAGCCAGGAAGCATCATCCAACACCATTTTTACTAAGATGTAACCAGGGAAAATTTTCTCTTTGACATTGACCTTTTTGCCGCTTTTGATCTCAATTTTTTCCTGCGTAGGCACCAAAACATCTAAAATTTTCTCTTCCAGATGCTCTGATTCAACCCGCTGTTTCAAGGTCAAGGCAACCTTGTTCTCATGACCGGAATAGGTGTGAACAACATACCAGCGGGCATCAGGGTTATCATTTTTTGACGATGGAAGATCGACAGTAGAAGATTGAACTTTGATGGTAGAGGATTGATCGTCTTGTTCTGATTTTCCACCCTCCATCTTCAAAGTACTATCTTCCATCTTTCCATTATCTATCGTCTTAGTAGGTTTAGTTTTCTGCTTATTATCGTCCATAATTATTTATTTAATAGAAAAGCTGTAATAGCAGTTAAAATATAATCCAAACCTCCCAAGAACAGTCCCACTACTGCAGCTACAAGTATAACTAAAACAGTATACCGGATAGTTTGTTCCTGACTGGGCCAGGTAACTTTTACTAATTCCTCTTTGACCTCCCTCAGAAAATTAAAGATATTAGGCATACATTTTAGGTTTAAAAAATCCTCCATTTTGGAGGAACTTTGTCAAGATACGTTAATGGTAGCTTAACGTATCAAGTATAACAAAGACGGTGATATAATTGCAACAATGAAAAAGCATTTGGCTATTTTTAAAGGGAAAGCAGGGGAGTTGATACTTTCCGGGCAAAAAAGGGTCGAATCCCGTTTTTCAAAGGTTAAAACAGTGCCATTTGGGATGATTTCAAGCGGGGATTTGGTTTATATAAAACCTTCCGGCAAAGAAATAATTGGTGAATTTCGGGTCAAAAAAGTGATTTTTTTTGACGGTATTTCTCCGGAAGATATGGCCGGGATTCAAAAAGAGTACGAGAAAGACCTGGCAGCAGACAAGGCCTATTGGACCAATAAGACAAATAGTAAATATGGAACTCTAATTTTTATAGGGGATTCTTCCCGTTTCATTACATCCCCGGTCAAATTTCCCAAAAAAGATCTTAGAGGTTGGGTTGTGTTGGATTAGCCTGGGCAGAAGATGTAGCATAGGATGAGAAGCTGTCAGAAAAAGTAATTTTATCTTCATTTCTGGTTACCCTCACCATGGCTTTGGGGATTAATCCTGCCAGAGTTAAATCTTTTCTTCCATCAATGGTGGCCTCGAGTAATCCAGCTGGTTTTTGGAATGCAAGAGGTTGAGTTTCATCCAAAAGCGTATGCATTATCTTATTCCAAATTGGAGCGGCGCCCGTGATGCCGGAAGTTAAGGCAGGATTCATAGGCGAATTATCAGGATTACCCACCCACACACCTACCACAAATTTCGGGGTGTAGCCAAACGTCCAATTATCCCTTTTATTGTCAGAAGTGCCGGTTTTAACCGCCACCTCAAAACCTGGAATTTGAAGAAGGGAGGAAGGTCCGAAGGCAGGGGTTCTGGCTTTGTTATCCTTTAAAATGTCAGTGAGAAGATAGGCAATTTCCGATTGTAAGACCCTTTTTCCTGAATTGTTATATTCTTCCAAAACATTGCCGCTTGAATCAGTTACTTTCAAAAACGGAGTCGGAGATTTTCTAATTCCCAAATTTGCCAAAGAATCGTAAACAGACATCATATCAATCATTTTAATTTCTCCGCCGCCCAAAGTTAAAGACAGGCCGAATCTAGCAGGATCATTGAAGGTGGTAATTCCTAAATCTTTGGCAGTTTTGATCATTTCATCTACACCCACAGTGGAGAGCATTTTAACTGCAGGTACATTGTAAGATGACCCAATTGCTGTACGGATAGAAACCGGTCCGTGAAATGCATTGTCATAGTTGATGGGAGAATAGCTTCTAGGGCCGTCTTTGAATGTGACAGGAGCGTCTAAAATAGTATTTCCCGGACTGAAACCTTTTTTAAAAGCCGTAGCATAAGTGATGACTTTGATGGAGGAGCCTGGTTGGCGTGCTGAGAGTGTTACATTAAAATTGCCGTATTTGGGCTCATGGTAATCTTTTGAGCCAACCATAGCCAAAATCTGGTTAGTTCCCACATCAGTAATCATGGCTGCTCCATTTTGGACATTCAAAGAAGCTAATTTTTCCACCTCTTCCTTGACAATTTGTTCCACCTTTTCTTGTAAATCAAGATCTAGGGTGGTATAAATTTTAAGACCTCCCTGAGAGACAACTCTCTGGCCATACTTTTGGGAGAGTAAATCCCGCACATACATTACAAAATGTGGAGCATGGATATCGTTGCTGAGGGGTTTGAGATTGAGATTTTCTGCAAAAGCTGCTGCTGACTCTTCTTCCGTGATATATTTCTCTTTAACCATCCTGCCTAAAACCTCTTTTTGCCGGAGTTTAGCCAACTCAGGCGCTGATCCATAAGGAGAAAACTGGGTGGGAGATGCAGGCAGTCCGGCCAAGAAAGCGCTTTCTGCCAAATTAAGATCAGATGGGGATTTGCCAAAATAAGTCTGAGCAGCTGCTGCAATTCCGATATTAGTTCCTCCGTATGGGGCTTCATTAAAATACATTTGTAAAATTTGATCTTTTGAATAGATTCTCTCGGTCCATAAAGCCAAAATAATCTCGCGCAATTTACGGGTATAGGTTCGCTCAGGAGTGAGCAGGGAATTTTTGATAAGTTGTTGGGTAATGGTGGAGGCTCCCTCGTAGCTACCATTTTTGAGATTTTGATAAAAGGCACGGATAATGGCTAACGGGTCAATACCGATGTGGTGATAGAAATTTTGATCTTCAATAGCAATGGTGGCTTGGATTAAATTTTTCGGGACTTCCGGAAGTTTAATCAGAGTGCGGTTTTTGCCCTCATAGAGTCTGTAAAGCAAACTACCGTTCCTGTCATAAAATTCAGTGGTGAGAGGTTCGTTAGAATAGATAAGCCTGGTAGGTGTCGGGAGCTGGTAAGCTGCGGTCAAGAGAAAGATAGTATACGAAATAATAAAGACCACAAAGACTGAAAAAACAAATATGATTTTGGATTTTTTGGAGAAGCGTAGTTTCTTAGGCCGGCCTCTTGCGCGGTGAAGCCGCGCAAAATGCAGAATTGAAAATGTAGAATGTATAATTTTTGGAAAGATTCGAATTGTACATTGTACATTGTACATTGTACATTGAAGCAAGCGAAGCGGCATATCACCTATTTTAATCAGGATAATTTTGACCAAAAGGAGAGTAAGATTTTTTGGGGAAGGCTTTAAATGATTCTTTTTCTTTGGCCCTGTGGGCATATTTTTTTGCTTTTGGGACAGAAAATTATAGATATTTAGCCGCATTCTAAAAGATTTACTTGATTCTCACAAGAGGGAAGTTTACTTGACAAATTAAATCCCATAGTGTATGATTATACCCATTATGGAAAGAGCTAGATATCTACCAGAAATTAGAAGATCTGGAAGTAGATCTGGAATTGGTCATGAATTTGCCGCTCACTTGCGGGAGATTTTAGCAGTTGTTGTTCTTGGTGGTTTAGCATATTGCGGAATTCTTGCATTGCACGAACATCAAAGAAATCAACAGGTTTCCAGTTGGGCTGCAACAATGAGAGAAAAATTAAACGACCCTAGTAGCATGCTTCCTGGTGAGAAATATTATTCTGAAGTGAGAATTGTGGCTGCAGGAGCAGATTTAAGGGGACAATATGAAATGAAGGATAAAGGAACTCTTGTTGATATCCGAGATCATCCTACAGGAGGAGTTTCAAGCGAACCTACAGGTAGAGTTATTGGTCAAATTATTCAAGATGGTATAGTTAATAATGTTATTTTGACAAATGTAGAAAGGTCTGGCTATCAGGAAAAAGATTTATGGGGAGTTTTTAACTGTGCTGACGCCACAGGTGCAATGTGGGAAAATGGTAAAACTCCAAAACCTGATCAAGTTTGTGCGATTGATGCAAATTACTTACTAAGCTCTTCTAAGTAATTTCTGAGTAATAAATAATTAACTTCCGGATAATGTCAGTAAGTAGAGGCCGATTCCTATTAAACCTATCCCTACAACTTTAGAAGATACATTCAGAATATTATATTTTTCCTGAAAAATAGCGGGGTATTTTTTGGATAAAAATATGGCCAGGATAAACAAAAATACATACTGAGTACCTTGCAAGGAATTTACCAAAGCCGGATTTGCCAGAGAAATTGAGAAAAGAATCAAAAATTCCGAAATGGCCCCGCTGGCTTGCCCTCCCAAAAATACCAGGCCTTCTTTAGAGAAAAAATTGATTTGTAAGCCGGCAGGGGTGATAATTTTTCTGCGTAAAGTCGGGATCAGAAGCACTATGAGAATAAATGGAAGCAGGATTAATCTTGACCAAACCAACACAGAAAAAAAGTCTAGCTGAAGATATGCCTGTCTTAGAATAATGTAGGATATGGCAAAGCTGACAGCAGATAAAACTTCAAAGACAATTTCCCGTTTATTTAAGCTTCCTTGTAAAATATCCTGCATAGTTAAAAAAATCATGCCTGCTGTCAGGATCAAAACCGCCCAGGTTTGGGTCTGTGAGATGGCATAAGTTTGCGAGGCAAAGATCAAAAGGATCAGGGGAATAAGCGTGCCGATAATTGGGATGACCCGGGAAACCTGGCCGATTTTTAGGGCTTTAAACATAAAATACGCTCCAGCGGTCCAAAGAATGGTGGACACTGAAGCCTGGGTAAAAGCTTCTAAATTAGGAATATGGGTAAAAGGTAAAGCTAGAATTGCCAGTAAAGAGATCAGGCTAATATAAAAGATGTAAATTAAAGGATCTGGAATGGTTTTATTAAGCAAAAATTTGTTGGCTAAAACTGCCAAGGCATTGAAAAAATAGGCTGTTATGGTAAAGGGTATGTGGGACATAAATAGTCGTCAGCTATCAGCTTTCAGCTGTCAGACTTAAAATCTGACGACTGACGACTGAAAGCTATTTGTTTTTCTTTTCTATCTCCTTTTCTATCTCTTTTTGTCTTTTTTCCAAAACTTCTTCTGCCTGGACTGTGTGCCCGATGAACCGGAGGAGGGAGTGGGGAATGCCGTTGTGTTGAATAATGTCCGTATAAACCAGCGCTGAAGGTCGGATATGGCGCTCTAAGTTGGTATAATCTATTTCCACCAGCCCAAACCTGGGTTCAAAGCCCAAATGCCATTCAAAATTATCCAGCAGCGACCAGTAAAAGAATCCTCTGACATTAACTCCGGCTTTAATGGCTCTGGCTACTTCTTGCAAATAAGAAATTAAAAAGCGATTTCTTCTGTCGTCATTGGTGGAAGCAATTCCACACTCGGTAATGTAGATAGGTAAATCATCAGACAGGTCGGTTAAAACTTCAAAGATGCCTTCGGGATGAATCTCCCAACCTAAATCAGAGACTTCATGAGTTTGCTGTGTCAGACCCACATTCTGAGATATCAAATTATTGCCTTTGAGACGGATATTAAAATAGTAATTAATTCCCAGGAAATCATGGCTGCCCCGGGTTAAGAAATAAAACAAATGGTTAACAAAAAGATCGTTTAAAGCAACTGCCATTTGTTCGACGATGGAATGTTTATGATAGACTTCAAAAGAAAGTATATTATTGGCAACGCCAACCGGTTTACCGGCCGGGAAGCTTGAGTGCAGGTATTTGTAGACTCTTTTGTGAGCAGAAACCAGGTTTAAATAAGCTTTGACTTGTCCAACCCAGCTTTTTTTTGAGTGAGGCCAAATCCTTTCAATGTATGTTTCATAAATATACACTCCAGGTTCATTCAAGGTTACCCATAAATCAACGAATTCCGAGATCTCGGGAACGATTCTTCTGACAAACCTTTCAAAATATTTAACAGTTGCCCCATTTTCCCAACCGCCTTTATCAGCCACCCACTTCGGTAAAGTCCAGTGCCAGAGAGTTAACATGACTGTTAGTTTGCGGTCTTTTAAAGCCTTTAAGACTTTTTTGTAGTGTTCAATTTCAGCTGTATCAAATTGCCCTTCAATAGGCTCAATCCTGGACCATTCAATAGATAAGCGGTGAGCATTATGATTTAACTCTTTGGCCAGTTCAAAATCCTGTTCATATAAATGGTACTGGTCACAACTCTTTCCTGAGCGCAAATGGGGCGGTTGATGAGTTTGTTCCCACTCCCACCAGTCGCTGTGAATATTATTTCCCTCTACCTGATGAGCAGAAGTGGCTGTGCCCCACAAAAATCCTTCCGGGAATTTTAAAATTGCATGATCGTGATGTTCTTTGGGGTGTTCCTGTGGCACAGCTTCATCTTGAGACATAATCTCATATTAAGATAGGGGATATGTATTTGTAAAGCTTAATTTAACTCAACTACAGATACTTTAACTTTATTATCCTGGTATGCAAACCTAAAAGCTACTGGTTTAGTTTTGTTATTAGTAATATAAAGGTTTTGAAGCGCATTTGAACCTCGGGACCACGGGTTTGAATAAATAGAAACTCCGTATTCTTTTGGAACATCAGGAATATTGGCAAAATTGTGGTTGGTCGGGGCCTCTACTTCTAACCCTGCTTCCCTGGCTGCCCAGTTAATTAAAGATGCCAAATGACAAACTCCGTCCCCGAATAAATACCCGTCTGTTTTAAAGCCCTCTTGAGCATTAAAATGAGCATTGGTGGTTTTGACTAAACTATTTTGGAATTTAGCCTGGACATCGCTATGAAAAGCAAAAGTTTTCTTTGGTTCCAGCTTAAACTCGTATTGAAACGGCTTGGCAATCTCATCCCATTTAATATCTTTAGAAGAAGTTACCTTATCGCCAAGGTAGGCCAAATTTAACAGGATATTGTCTTTAAAAACATTGTTGACAAACTTATCTGCATAGCGGTTAGTAAGAGACATCTCTTTTTGAGCCAGCAAATACTGGCCTGTGAAAGGACTGACAAATTGTTGACTGCTGCCATCCCCTAAGAGTGAACCAAAAGCAAAAGGGAGAATAGCTAGAGCCTGAAAAGGCTTTTTTATCATAAGCTGTGTAGTTTAGCATACTATGAGCCTAAAGTCAAGCTATTGGGGTTATGGTATGATGTAATTGTGATTAGGTTTCTGCCCTTTATATTAATACCTGTCTTGATTTTAGGGGGGTTAGGCTATTGGCGGTATGTTTCCACCAAAGCAAGTTTAACCACTTCTGAGACAAGTCAACAGGATCAGACACCAATAGAGGTGCCAAGCACTTTGCCAGGAGCAAGCCTGGAAGATAGAGTTAAGGCTTTGGAGGATCTGGTAACTAAACTTGCTACCCAGCTAAATTCTTTAAAATCTCAAACTTCTCAAACCGCCAATTCAACTTCTTCGGATTCAAGGATTTCAGATTTGGAAGCATCTGCTACAGAGTTGAAAGCCCGGGTCAGCGCCTTAGAAAAATCAAGCCCGACTGCCGGTTCAACTTCTAAATCTCCATTATATATACCTCTTGGCGCAGGAGGTGGACCTTGGATTGATCAGGCTTGGACTACATTAAATGAATATCAGGCAGTAATAAATCCCGATAATTACGAGGGTTATTCCAGCATGCAGTTGGAAGCAAATTTCAGATTATCAGAGCCATCCGGTACAGGGTCTATAAGGTTGTATAATGTGACGGATGGGAGTTCAGTATCATCACAGCTGGATACTACTTCAACCAACTTTGGTGTAAAAACTTCAGGGACTTTTAAGTTAGCTAGCGGTCAAAAAACATATACTATTCAGGTTAAGAGTTCTGAGGCAAAGATTTTGTTTGTCCAATCAGCCAGGATTAAGGTAAATTTTTAGGATCCGTTTCTTCATACAAATTGTTCCCCATCTTTACAGATGTAATAACTATCACTGATTTAATGGAGTGGTCATGGTATAAATTTTTGGAAGAGATGAAAATAATGGCTAGATATAGCAGAGGAGCACAAAAAGGGTGAAAGAGGCAATGCACAAAATGAAAAGTGGATCTCTTAAATCAGATAGATCTGGTAAAACTGTTAAGAGCAGAAAGCAGGCAATCGCAATTGGACTTTCAGAAGCTAGATCAAAAGACGCTAAGTCTCCATCAGTATATTAGAAAGGGGGTGAAAATTATGCCAACAGACAAAGGAAATGATGATAAAGGAGAAGGTAAGGAATCTGAGGAAAAAGAAGGAATGAAACAAGAAGAAGGAGAAGAGGGGACAAGAACTAAAGGCACGGAAGAGGAAGGAGAAAAGAAGGAGGAAAGCGCGAATAGGCTTTCATATGGCGGTATGTAGGTTTCCTGAATTAAGGGTGGCTTGGGTTGACTTCGGTGCAACATGAGCCGCCCTAATTTTTATATTAAGGAGGTGAGAAAAATGAATCTTATTACGCTAGGTAATATGTCAGCCTTGTCGGCATTATTATTTGGAATTTTAATTTTGATATTTCCCAGTTTTTTGAATTATTTTGTGGCATTTTATCTTATTATAATAGGCCTTTTGGGATTGGGAATTTTTGGCAGATAGGGGTTAGTCTTTATAAGCAATCATGTTGTTGCGCTGGGAGAATACGGAATAGTGCTCATGAATTGATTATATCGGATTATTGTCCAATTTGCAGGGGCGGAAGGAATTGAACCCTCAGTCATGGATTTGGAGTCCATTGGTTTACCGTTAACCGACGCCCCTAGATTTGCTGAAAACATTATATATTGCCTCAAGTTCCTTAGCAATGCTAGCGTCATAATATACTAAAGCAAGGCAGCCCGGATAATTTTCCTTAATTCTTTTTCCAGTGTTTGGTTTCAAATAACTTCTATGAAATTGCGTTAGAGGAATACTCGCTATATTACTCCAAAATTGTTTTTGAGTTTTATTATTGTGATATTCATGTAAATGCACTAAAGCCCGGAATTTAGACTCATCTATCTTGAAACCAGCCCTAAAAAGATAAAGAAAGTTTCTTATAAGAGTGGGGTCAGAACTTGTAAATTTTACTGAAGTTGTATTTTTATTTCCCTCGCACCACCAAATTAAAGCACAGCAAAGCTTAGCAAGAGTTTGAGATAGAGGAATGGTAGATAACATCTCGGTAGCTGTTTTTTCTAAAATTGCCCTATGCTTTTCTCGAGCAGTTTTTCTAATAAAGATACTTTTGTATTGACCAAGGATTTTCCGCTTTTCTAAACGCTTCTGAGCTGAAGCAGAAAGAATGATCTGTGATAACCATACCGAAGAGGTGCTCTGTGCAATGCTAAGTTTAGCTGCGACTTCTTTTATTGAATATCCTTGTTTTCGAAGAATAAAAGCTTTTTCTTTTATATCGATTGGGTAGGGCATGTTATATGATTATAGTAGTAGGTTCGATAATTAAAAGTCAATAAGCAGAAAAGAAGTTAAAGCTTGACTTCGTTGTGGGGAGTGGTTTTCCGGCAATGTTTACAAAATTTGTTTAAAGCGAGCTTTTCCTTAATGTTTACCGTATTTCTGGTAGCAGTGTAATTTCTGTTTTTACAGGAAGAACATTGAAATATGAATAAATTTCGATTACCCTTTTTGGCCAATCGGAGCGCCCTCCTTTCTTCTGGCGCGAGATCGCTTGCAAAAAGTGTCTAAATGACAGTTTTTGACAAAGGCGATTTATGGATTATATCTTAGATTGTAGCTAAACTGCAAGAGCTGGAATTGTACCTGAAATTATTGTTGAAGGATAATATATCAAAGTATAACTTAAGATATCTATATATAAAAAAGTATTACTTTTTTTACTATTTTTTATCGCACCACGGTCTTTTTTGTCTGGATGGAGCTTACCAAAAAAATCTGTAACTATTCAGTATTTTCCAGTAAACTGTCATCCTGAGCGTAGCGAAGGATATAATTTCAGTTATATTCTTCGGCTTTCAGCCTCAGAATGACAAATCCGCCGGGGAAAACTGAATTCATACAAAAATCTAGCTTGCATTTCTAAAAGATATTGATCTAATATAAGATTAAATAACAATGTTTAACTTAGGATCTAAAGAAATACTAATCATCGCTCTGATTATACTTTTCCTTTTTGGCAGTAAAAAGCTGACCGAATGGGCTAAGGGACTTGGGGAAGCGGGGAGAGAATTGAAAAAGGCAAAAAAAGAGTTCAGCAATGCAATCGATGAAACAGATAAAGAATTAGAGAAAGCCAAGAAGGAAATTATAAGCGCAACGGATGAAACCAATAAAAATATTAAAAGAACTTTTGATATCGAGAAGAAGGCAGAAGATGATGGCATCTGAAGCTTCGATAACAGGAGATTTAGACTCCACAATCATTAAATATTCACCCTTTTTTTCAGAGATTAGAAAAAGGCTAATTTTTACTTTATCAGTTTTTATAATCTGTGCCGTAGTTGGTTTTATATATTATGAAAACATAATCCGTTTCGTTTTGAGAATTTTCGACCTTAAAGGCGTAAACATAGTTTTTACTTCTCCTTTTCAATTCTTCACTCTGGCTGTTGACTCGGCTTTACTGGTTGGATTTATTGCCATTTTACCCATTGTTATTTTTCAAATTTTAAGCTTTTTAAAACCAGCCCTTCGTAGATCCGAATATAAAGCCGTATTGGCCCTGTTGCCAATTACCCTCCTTCTTTTTATATCCGGATTCATTTTTGGAGTATTAATTATGAAATATGTGGTAATTATTTTCTTCCAGAAATCGGTTGAACTTAATATTGGCAATTTGCTGGATATCAGCAAACTGCTTTCCCAAATTTTGACTACCGCTTTGTTAATGGGACTGGCATTTGAATTTCCAGTTGTCTTAACAATTTTAATGAAACTGAAAATTCTTAAATATCATGCTATTGTAAAAAAACGTCTTCTCGTTTACATATTATCTTTAATTTTTGCAGCGCTTTTACCCCCAACCGATCTTTTATCTTTGGTGCTGTTGTTTTTGCCACTTGCACTTCTTTTTGAACTTACCCTATTATTAAATAGATACGTTTTGAAGTCTCATTTGTTGTAACTTAAAGAAAGGAGGCTGCTATGTTTAGAGGTATCGGATTAACAGAAATATTAATTATTGCTGCTGTTATACTGCTTATTTTTGGCGGGAAAAAACTTCCCGAATTTGCTAAAGGTTTAGGAGAAGCGATCAGAGAACTAAGAAAAGCCTTGCAAGGTAAAGACGATTCTAAAGAGTAATGTCTTTTTTGATTCCGTTAGTAGCTGCTATTACTCCGTTTATTATCTGGCCTATCGAGCTTTTGCTGCCTTATCCTTATATTATTGAGGAAATAGTGAAAGGCTTTTTGGTATTTTTTGCTATAGATTGTGCCAGGAGGAATATACAAGTCAAAGTTGTTTTGGCAGCCGCTTTACTATTTACCTTTTCCGAAACCGTTCTTTACACCTTAAATATAGCCTTGGTAGGAGATCTTTCAACTTTACTTACAAGATTTATTCTGACTAGTATTTTACATAGTCTGACTATGTTTATAATGCTTATTTCTACCTTTAAGCATAAGTGGTTTCTGTTGATTGGAGTGGTTGTGGCAATGTCGATACATTACTTTTACAACACATTCATTTAGGGGTTGAACCCCTAAGCTAGAAGCTGATATATTGTTTGGATACCCAGCCCGAAGTACCGTCTTCCAAAACAATCTGCACCCATCCTATCGTTTCTTTAACTAAATTATACTGTTCTCCCGGACTTATCTTGGTAATTTCTTCACCCTCGGGCGTCTTCCTGACTCTTAAAAATCCAGTGGGAGTATTATTTATAACCACTATTTTTTGGTTTTCTAATAAACCGCCTTGCGGTTTTTGTTCTTCATCAGAATCTAAGCTTTGTTTCTTTTCAACCTCTTCCACAAAATCCCCATCTACCCAGCCTTCAATAAATTTAGCTTCAGAATCTTGCAAAGCTACTTTTACCCAGATATCCTCTCGCTTGATCTCTTTTGCCTTTTTTGAGGCCTTTAAAGAGGTTAAAACAGGCGAGTTTATGGAAGGTTGGGATTGTATAGTTACTGTGCTGTCATCCGGCACCAGAATAGTTACCTCTCTGTATGAATCCTGATCTAATCGGGATGAATCCGAAGCAATATTTTCGTTAGAACTTCCCAGCACTCCTTGAGGAGTTGTTTGTGCAATCTCATGCCTTACTTGTCTCTGTCGTAGAGTCCCAAGGGCATATACACTGCCGCCTCCTATAATACATACTGCTATGATAACTACTGCTAAATGAACTGGCTTGCCCAAATAAAATCTTTTTTTAGGGTGGAGGAGAGGTTGAGGTTTTTCCTCATTTAGAGTTTCTTCATAATTTTCAAAACTGTCTACAATCGGAGTAAGTTTTTGGTTTCTTTGGTCCAAGTAAAGCTCGTTTGTCTTTAAAGTGCGCATATATAAGGCTAAAAATACAAATCCGGCTGTCATGATAATGATTAATCCCCAAACTGCCAAAGTTTGCGCTCCACCTACAAAACCAAATAATGTGCCCACAGAACCGGCGCTGGTAGCCAACTCTTTTAATTTTTCCAGCTTTTCCTTGGCTACCTTATACTCAATTTGAGCTTCCCTGTAGCTTCGGATTCTTGCCTCAGGTGTAGTATTATTTTTTTGCAAACTGTCCACTTTATCCAAAGAAGCATCTATATCGGTTTTGAGAGTTACCCCCTGGGCAAAATAGGCAGTATTATTAAGAGGTTTTGATAATTCTTCTACTTGTTTGCGCATGGTGGCGATTTCAGCATCATTTATGTAAAATGCAGAATCATCAACAGTTACAGCAAGAGTTTTGGTTTCTCCTGGATCAATGGTGAAATTTCCACTGACAAAATATTGGTCTTTTTCCATATCATAGTTTACAGTTAATCCTTCGTCCGTTTTGGTAATATTCTCTTTTGTCACTTCTTTTGGCAGATAATATTTAAGTGGAATCTTTTGGCTGATTGATTTGGAAGGATTACTGATTAGAGTTTTAAAAACAATGCTTCCTTCTTCCAGCCACAGACTGCTTAAAGGCTGATTTGGACCTTGAGCAAGTAATTGCCTGTTTGCTTGAACGACCCCTCTTAAACTAAGGGCTTTGTTTTTAAGCTGTTTTTGATCCATTTTAGTATTAGCCGCCTCCGCTAAAATGGTTTTATTCATCTTTGGCAACTGGTTTACTGTTGCAACCTGTTTGCTTAAGCTGTTTATTTGTCCTACCAGGTCTGTTTGGGGCTTGGAATTTTTTGTAAGATCTGACAGCAACGTAGTTGCATCCGTATAATTTCTATCAAGAAAGGACAAAAGCTCTTTTTGACCTTTTAGAGCACCAAACAAAGTGTTTGATTTTGGGCTATCGCTTTGAGTACCCACCAATTTAATAAAATTATCCAAATCTGATGACAAAACCTTAAGCTGTTGAGCCGAATTTACTTTCTTGAGCGATAAGGCAATTTTTTTATTTTGAACATACAATTTAGAGGAGATGGGTAAATCCCATTGCCCGGTAATCCAATTTAATTGGCCGAATATAGAATTTGCCTCTGATGTTTCATCTTCTTTGCCTACTACAGCCTCAAGCTGGCCCAAAGATTTTGTAATCTCATCTTCCCCCAAGCTATTCCACCTGGCTTTGAGTAAACTGGTTTTGCTTTTGACATATCCGCTGGAAGTCAATAGCTGGTTTGCCAGGCTGTCGGATTTTTCAAGTTTGGTTTGCAATTCCGTAGTGGTAACATTACTTTCTTCTAATTCATTCTCAATAATTGGCCTGTTAATAAGCTGTTCAAGTAAATTATTGGTTGTGTTGGTAGTGTTTTGGATATTGGTAATGTTGGTTGTGCTTGATGTACTCTTGAGACTGGAAATATCTGTTTTAAGATCGGATACATCGGATTTGATAGTGCTGACGTCGCTTTTGACAGTAGTGACATCAGATTTGGTACTACTGACATCGGATGCAACCGAATCAACATTGCTTTTGGTGGCTAAAGATCCACTTGAAAGGGTAGCTCCTGTTAAAGTCCTGGTGGCGTTTGCCCAGACATCGGCAACTAAAGTGCCAAAACCGCTCAATGTTCTGGTTGGGTTAGTCCAGATATCGGTAATTAAACTGCCAAAGGTGCTCAGGGTTCTGCCGGAATATCCCCAAACAGCACCGGCAACATCATTGACCGAAGGCACCGCGTTTACAAGTGCTTCACCAAAACTGCCGGAAGAAATATGGGCACTTCTGGTGGTATCCCAAACAGCACTTGTTACGTCACCGGAAGTTAAAGTTGACTCTGTTTTGACTTCAAAAGTCTTATCCAGGCAAAGTTTATCACCGCCGAGAGGAGTACAGCAGACTTGGGTTCTATATATTCCGGTAGTAGCAGGTGCTGTAAAATCTTTAGAGTACCAACCGTCATTTTTCGTCGATGAGGTCATTGCTACCGAGTCCAAAAATAGAGTTTCGTCAGGATAACGGCTGGTGATAGTACATGTTGCAGTAGTAATTGGGGAATAAGAATCATCATAAAGGAACTCTCCAACACTGCAGCTACTACCTGGACTGCATACTTGGGTATTACCTGAAGCAGCCTCAGTGCTTTTGACAAACACTAAGGCTGCAACAGTTAGAATAATTGCCAAATATGCCTTTTTTGCAAATTGGGCAGTTACCATAAGATTTAAGCATCCTCATTGGCTGCTTTTCGGAATTCTTTTATAGAGCTTCCCATACCTCTTGCGAGTTCGGGTAGTTTCTTGCCGCCGAATAAGACCAATAAGATCAGGCCTACGACAACAATTTCAGTTGTGCCTATGCCACTTAACATGCAAAATCACCCCCCTTCCTTCTGACTAGTTTTAGCAGACAAATATTTCTAAAAACTAGTATGAATTCATTGTTCTACAATATTTCATATAATGTCAACACTTGACAAGTTATGTATATCTATGTATATACTTGTATAAGATTACATAATAGACTATGGAAGAATTTTATACTGTTAATCAGGCAGCTATAGCATTAAAAGTACATCCTTTAACAGTAAGGCGCTACATCAAAGAAGGTAAGTTAAAAGCCGTCCGGGTAGGTGGAAATGTCAGAATAGCTCTAAATGATCTACGAGCTTTTACCCAGGATTTTATTCCACATACCAAACAAGTTAGAGTTCAAACTGCAATCCAAACCAAAACATTTAATTTTAACGATCCACTTTTAAGGCTTAAAGGAATAGGAATGAATATGAGCAAGCTAGAAAGTTCGTAATGAGCTCGTAGTTATGAGTTGGTAGCTCGTAGAAAATACTATGAACTATGAACTACCAGCGAGCGAAGCGAGCGTACTAATAACTAATTATGGCTATTCAAAGCAGAAAAATTTTTATTGATTCTTCGGTTCTGGTAAGTTTTATTGACCGGTCCGATACAAACCATCAAAAGGCAGTTCAATCCATGGAGAATCTGGCCAGGTTAGGTTATCAGCTTTATACAAGCTATCAGAATGTAGTTGAAACCTATGTAGCACTTAGCAGAGAAATTGGTCAATCCGTGGCTTTGGATTTCCTGCAGGCTAGCCTTCAATCGGATATAGAAATTCTTCTGCCTCAAAAGGCTGATTTGATTACTATTCATAGGATGCTCAGGGTAAACAGGGACCGTCAAATCGCCCTAAGGGAGGCGATGAACGCTACTTTAATGCAAAAAAAGGGTATTATACAAATATTAAGTTTTAGCTACTGGCATAACCTTTTTGGAACATTCGTCAGCAATATTGTCTGATATAATATTTTGATACTTATGCAAAAGCTAATTAGATTACTAATAATATATACAGCTTCGGTAACAACAATTCTGCTCATTATTACCTTTACATCGATAAGGGGTACTGCGGAACAAAATAAAAAAGCCGAAAGCGCTATTAACAATTTGAAACAGGAATTGGGAAAAATCGCAGCCTATCAGCAGTCGCAAAAAGAAACCGACCAAAAAGTGGATAGTTTAAAACCGGAAACGACTAACACTGTAGGCACAAAGGTGTTGGGCAGCAGCAAAGAGGCATCAGACAGCTCCAAAATTCTATCCGGCTTTGTTACCATCAATGATAAAAAATGGCAAAGTGTAGATGTTTATGAAAGCAATTCTTATTCTTCCAAAGTAATCGGTAAAATCGAATTTGATAAAGTTTACCGCTATCTTAAAAAAGAGGGGAGTTGGTATCAAATTGTTTTACCAAAAACAGAAACCAACGGATGGGTAGCTGGAAGGTTTCTGAAGGAAGTAGCGGATAGCGGGCCTAAAGAATGAAAAATCTGCTTTTTTATTACTGTCTATTGCTGGTTATTTTACTCACACTTGGCGCAGCATTCAGCGCCCAAACAGCCTCGGTTATTCCCTTGGTACTTTTCCTTCCAATAACTGTTTATTTTCTTAGTTTATTCTTGGGAAAGATAAATGGTTACCGTTTTTCATTTCCATTTCAAAAACCATTAAGCACTTTGGATCTTTACTATGGCTTTATTGTTGTAGCAATTATGACTATCAGCGGTCTGGTTGGAGCCAAAAATATCTCCCAGATGATAAGTGGTATTATCTTTTTACCTCTTGCGGGCTACTTTATTCTACAAGTACTGCCTAAGAAAAGACAGGCTATTAATATTCCCGCTATCATACTTGAACCAAAGAAACTAAAACAACTTAAAAGAAAAGTTAAACATGAAGATGAACCAACAAAGCTTCCAAGGATAGATGTTGACAGAAGACAGTTTCTTAAACTTATCAGTGCGGCTGGATTATCTTTATTCTTATTTTCCATATTTGCCAAAAAAGCCCAGGCAGCCTTTTTTGGCAGTGTGCCAGGACCGGGAACTGTTGCCTTAAAAGATATTAGTGGTGTACAAATTAATCCTGCACAGAAACAACCTACCGACGGTTACAAAATTACCCAGATGGATGAAACTTCCGATGCTCCCAACACTTACTTTGGCTATCTTAATAAAGATGGGGCCTGGTTTATCATGAAGGATGACGGTTCTGGAAACTATAGATATAAAAAAGGGGCATCAGGCTTTACTGATGCGGATACTGGCTGGCCAAAACGTAAAGATTTGACTTATGGCTACTTCGATGCTATCTTTGATTAAACGATGAAACAGGAATATATTCTGGTTATCATAATAGGGCTTTTGATTTTTGCCTATGTACTTGATGCCGTGGTTAATCCTTTAAAGCTTAGGCTTGCAACCCCATACCACTTTTTTGATCCCGACATCTTATCAAAATACACTTTTACCACCACCTCTATCATTATTAAAAGTATTGCTCTGATTATGGCCCCGCTTTGGTTTTTATCATTTTTACACCTTAGCAAATTGACAAAAGGAGCAATTCTTTTTGTTCTGGCAGCATTAATTCAACTTTATGCCCTGCAGGATGTGGCCTCAAATTCCAGAGTAATTCCGCTTGAGTGGTCCATTTCGCTTGCTCTTACCGGAGCGATACTGCTTATTCCGGCAATTATTTATATACTAATCGGGTTTACCAAGAAAGCTCATAAAAGCCTTACAGAAGGTCCCTATGATGCTTTTACTAAAGAAGATAACGACGATTTATAATAAATAAAAGGGGTTCAACCCCTTTATTTCTTCGATAAAGTATGATAAGCTGTTTCTATGCCATCCAAGTATGTTGTGAGAAGCTTCACAGAAGACTCTTATTATCATGTTTTTAACAGGGGCGTAGAAAAAAGGGATATTTTTTTGGATGATAAAGATTATCATTTCTTCCAAGCATACCTTTTTATTTACCTCCGGCCTCTTAAAGAAGTATTAAAAAAATATCCAGATTTACCTTTGCGCCTATATAGCAAAAATTTATCTGAAGAAGTAGAGTTAATAGCATACTGCCTCATGCCGAATCACTTTCACCTGTTACTTAAGCAAAAAACCAAGAATGGTATATCCAAACTTATGAAGCAAATCACCAATGCTTATACTCTTTTTTTTAATCAAAAATATAAAAGAGTTGGAGGGCTAATGCAGGGTAGATTTAAAGCTGTTTCTGTGATTTCGGATAATTTATTTGTTCATCTTGTCAGATATATTCACTTAAATCCTGTTTCTTCCGAACTTACTCAAAATCCGGATAATTATTCCTGGTCAAGTTATCCTGATTATCTAGGAAAAGATACAGAATTTAGCTGTTCCAAAAATGAGATATTATCCTATTTTCCTTCACAGGAGGCAATGAAATCATTTCATGAAGACCAGATAGATTATGCAAAAGAATTGCATAAAATTAAAAATGTAATTATCGAACATTAGGGGTTGAATTGAATCCCTAAAATTATGGCAACACCTAGTTATACTACAGATTTAACAAATATTGTCGAGGCTGAAAGCGGTGAAACCTGGGGTGAGCCTGCTGGAGCAACAGGAGGAGGTGTGCCTTCGGCAGAAACTGATTATTTTATTCAAAAGTCATATTGCTTTTCTAAAACAATGGCTATTGCTGGCGGAGGTATCGGCGGAATGGGAACGCTTGCCGCCTCGCCACAAACAATTACCAGCCCGGCTGCAGTTTTTGTCTGGATATTTTTTGCCTGTCCCAATACTCTGGATTCGCAGGCAAACGGAGGACTTCGTGTTATCGTGGGAAGTGATTCAAGCAATTATAATGCTTGGTATGTCAAAGGTAGCAATACATATACTTATGGTGGCTGGTTCTGTGTTGCTGTTGACCCTTCAGTATCCAGTCAGGCAACTCAAGGCTCGCCTACTTCAACGTTACAATATTTCGGCACTGTTGCTAAAACCTTAGTGACTATTTCTAAAGGAAATCCATTTGGAACTGATGCTATCCGCTTTGGTAGACTTTTACAAGTCACAGGTGGAGAAACAAGTAATTATGCTACTTTTGCCGGAGCAGCAACTAAAAACGATGCCAATGATGCCACGGACGGCTATAATCGATGGGGACTTTTCCAAGTCATTGCTGGCGGATATCTTCAGCAAGGTTTATTTTTAATGGGAACTTCAGGAACAGCAGTTGATTTTAGGGATTCAAATAGGACCATCACTATTCAAGATACCATCAGAGTCACATCGGGATTTAATGAGTTTGAAATTAGAAATGCCAGCAGCAGGATTGATTGGACAAATATCCAAATCACCGCTTTAGGAACGACTTCCAAGGGCAAACTTACTGTTACCGATAATGCCGATGTTAACTTCGATACCTGCACCTTTAGCGATATGGACACTTTTGTATTCCAGTCTAACTCAACAATCCTCACAACTATTTTTCGCAGGTGCGGCTTAGTTACTCAAGGCGGAGCGGTATTCACTGGTTGCAGGTTTGAAAATTCAACAGCATCAGCTTCAATCTTATCTAATAACCTGACCAATATTTCCAATTGCACTTTTGTTTCTGATGGTTCAAATCATGCCATAGAGATAAATACTGCCGGAACATATTCATTCTCCGGCAACACCTTTACTGGTTACGCCGCCTCCAATGGTTCAACCGGCAATGAGGTTATCTATAATAATTCCAGCGGAGAGGTTATTATTAACTATTCAGGCGGGAGTGGAGTAATTTCTTATCGTAACGGAACAGGGGCAACTACCACGGTGGCCAGTTCGGTAAATTTAATCATTAATATTGTTGATGCCGATGGAAATGCAGTAACTGCAAACTGTGAGGTGACTGTGGTGAAAGCGTCTGATGAATCAGTTCTTTTTACAGAAGACAATATCACCGACGGTTCTACTACTTATTCTTATTCTTCCGGCGCAGGAACTACTACTTATATCAATATTCATAATGTTACTGGTTATCAATCTAAAACAGTTAATAACTACGCCCTCCCAAGTTCAAACACCACCTTAACTGTCCAGCTGGATACTGATCCCTTCTACTCAAACCCCTAAAGGTTTTTAAAGGCTTTAGGGGTTCAACCCCTAAAAATTTGATATATTGACTAGTTGTTTAAATTATGACAATTATTAATATAAAGAGAAATTATGGCAAAAATTGTTGACCCAGACGGACTAGCCCAAACTACTGATGTCGTTATTAATACGACGACAAAAAAAATCCAGATCATTACTACCGGTAATGTAAGTAACGCCTCCCCAGGTTCAACTTCCGGTGTTACCCTCCAGGCAGTTTACTCCTTCCTGAAGGAAGAGTGGAAAACTGATGCTGCCCTCAATAAGTTCAAGTTCCCAATCAAGATGTTTACCAAAACTGATGGCATTCTGATTAATGGTTGGGATTGGACAGACGCCACTACCAGAAATGTCATCAGGGATGCCGGCTGGGAAGAAATCACCGGAGATAAATACGCCGGTATCGTTTCCCTAGGGAACTTTGACGCCTCCACTGACCAAGCCACCTACCAAAATATCATCGGCTATAACCAAAGTGTCACTAACTTTAATAAAACCGGAAACCTAAACGAGGCCATCATGATCTATAACGCCACCGGCCCGGTAGACTACACAGGCTACTTAAAGCTGTTTCTGCGTATTGCTTCAGGTTCCGGCACAGGTAAATTATATGCGGAATATAATCTATTAACAGAACAATCTATTTCAGCTTTAGAGCCAGTTCTTTACAAATTACCTCTATCCAACTCAACCGATTTAAAAATTACAATTGCCGATGCTACCCTTGACGCTGCCTCACCACCCTATAACGGCATGAAGATAAACTATCTAAAGGGTAAGGGTTTCACTACTTATGCAAACAGCACAGTTTATCCCGCCGCTTCGGTAGTAAAAGATGACACCGGACGTTGGTTCTTTACAGCAGCCGGAGGAACATCAAACGGCGCAACTCGAGCAACGGATATTGGTGTAACTGATTGGGTAGCTTACGACGGAGAAGTTCAAATTGGTTCTAACTATTACGCTTTTAACCGTTTGCTTACTGCTAATAATGGAACAGACACACAAATTTATAACTGGGCACAAAGACAACTTCGTAAAACTACTGATATAAATGCTAACGATTCAACGACAGTTAATCAACGAAGTGGATTAGTTGAGAAAGGTAATGTCGCTGAACTTTTGCTGGAATACGTTGGTGATACGTTAAAGACAAAAGGCGGACTATACATCAGCGGTTTCAATACCAACTCGACCAACTCAATAAAATTCCGTGATATTACAGTAGATGGAGGCGGAGTAAATGCAAATACCGGACTTCCTGTTACTTCAACAGAACGGGCATTTCCGTTCGTTGCAGCTGGTAATATGAACTTTAGCTCTAACTTAGTTTCAGAACCGGATGCTGATACAAAATACACTATGTACTTTACCACTAATCCCGGCGGTAACTTTGATTCATCTTCTGCCATTATTGTGAAGAACAACTCCTCTGCGGATATTACCGGACAGATTACGGCTTCAAGTATCGCCTTTGATTTCGACTATGACAACAATGTGCAGGGTGGCCGCACGGCAGGAACCGATGCGGGTGTAACTATTGTGGCGCAGGGCTTGAACGGAGCTACCTGGGTGATGGCCACTTACACCATTACCCGCGCTACCGGACAGACAATTACGGTCAACGCTGACGATGAAAGGAACTACTCTAATCCAACCTAAAAAAATGACTAAAAACGAGGACCTCACCAGACGCCAAATCCGCTACCTCTGCTTCCGACTCCAAACCGAGATAGAAGGAGGCAATAAAGCCACAAGGGAAGAAACCGGCCTGATGAGTTTCGTCGACAGAATCAAGGAACATATGGAACAACAGGAGGACTTTGGCGGATGGAATATGTTTGCCAAGACGTGGGATGTAGACGAAAAATCGCCTCTAGTAGTAGTTAAAAGAACCTCCAGCATTTACAGCGACTGGAACAAAATCTTAAAAGAAGAGGCTAAAGAACTTCCTAAAGAAAAGAAATTTTTAACTAATAAGCTGTCAGAGAAAGTACAGGAGGCAAAGAAAAAACAGCAAGCGGCTCCGGAAGAAATCCCGCCTCAAGAGGAAGTACCGGTTCCAGCCGAAACCAAACAGGTTAAAAATGATTTACAAGAAGAAGTCCAGGAAAATAGGAAACAATCCAAAAAAGTAAGCTTTTGGGACAGGTTGAAATAACTTAGGAATAGTTTGATATTTTTAGACTTTCTTTTTATCGGTTGATTAATTGATTTTTTTCTGCTAAAAATTACAGCAAATGGCTCAAAAAATGACTTATGATACCAATAATAAGTTATTTATCCTAAACACTGGGGTAACTTCCTTTGATGTGGTGGTGGATTTATATTCGGACGCCAAAGAAGATTGGTTATCAGATCCTTTAATGAATAAATTTAGGTTTCCTATAATGGCCATTGGCGGACAGGCAATTGGAGGCGGACAGGTCATCTCTCCTTATATCGTGTTGAGATACGGCTGGAAGATCAGGCCACAGGAGGCTGATCATACTTTGACAGTGGCCGGAAATCTCATCACTGACGATGAGACAAGCCCTTTCACAAGTGTTTTGGGGGATTATCAAGTTACTATAAAATCTATCGTTTCTTCTAGCTCTTTAACTGCTGGAGTGGCTATTTCTGCTACCGATATAGCAAATATTGCCGGCGGGGTCTGGGACGAACCTATCGCTGATCATGCTACAACTGGATCTGTTGGTAAAACCCTCAAAGATATCAAAACTAGGGCTACCTTGGCCTCCTTAAAGTAGCGTTTTAGGGGTTCAACCCCTTTATTCCAACTTCCATACCATAAAAGCTGCGCTTATTCCTTCTGTTTCATCGGAAAAATCATGGATAATTTTTGCTCCGCTCTTGCGGTAGAATTCCAGCGCCGCATTGTCTGTATCGCTTACATAAGCATAAATTGATTTAATGCCCAAAACTTTGGAACGTTTGATAACTTTATTAAATAACTGGGTAGCTTTTCCTTTTCTTCTAAATTCAGGTTTAATGTACAGATACATTAGTTCAAAAGATGAAATATCAATCTGAAAATTTTGCGTTTTCCAATCTTCTTCTATAAATGTTTTTTCCCATCGCCTCATCTTAAGAGGGGATAGCGATAAAATACAAAAACCAATACTTTCTTTCCCTTCTTTTATGAAATAAGCATGCATGGCAACCGGAATGCCTTTATGTTCACTGTCATCAAAATCTTTTTTTATTCTGTCAATAAAATGGCGATACTTCGGGTCATCACCGATAATTTTTACTACTTCTTCAAAGTCTTGCCGAGTCATATAATATATAAGTATATATCATAATAGATTATTTAAAAATCTCTACACAAAAATTACTCAAAAATAGGGGATTAGACAGTTATCTTCTTGGGAATGTGAGCCGATAGTTGATATTGGGGATTAGTGTATTCTTAACTGGTAAAACTGATTAACCTTTCTGAGTTTAATCCCAAAAAACAGTCAATGGAAAGATTTTAATAGTTGGTATATGATTTAAGTAGTAACTTCTCTGCCCATGAATACAAATGATCAAATCGTTAAAGAGATTCTTTTGCATCAAAGTTATGTTACGCCTGATGATATTTTAAAGGCAGAAGAATATGCTAAAGAGCATAACAGCTCTATTGTTGATTATCTTTTTACATCTGGTTTAATAAATAGAAGTTTGCTTGGACAAGCTGTTGCAGAAGCTTTTAAAGTGCCATTTTTTAATTTAACTGCTAATCCTCCCCAACAAGAACAAATTCTAAAAATCCCAAAAGATATAGCGCTACAATATTACATAGTTTTGGCAGAAGAAGAACCCCTAAAGGTTACCATAGCTACAGCCAATCCTAATCAAGAAAATCTTAAAGAATTGCTGCAAAAACTCTTTTCCGGAAAAATAGTTGATTTGGTCTACAGCTTCCCTAAAGATATTGAAAGCTTATTTGTAAACTATAGGCAGCCATTGGTGGCAAGACTAAGTAGTGCCTTAAAAGATACGCCTGGTTTTGCCCCAAAAATCCTGGAAGAACTTTTTGAAGAAGCAGCAATTAATAAAGTTTCGGATATTCATTTCGAACCACAAGAAAATGCTGTAATTATTCGCTTTAGGATTGATGGTGTGTTGCAAACACATGGCAATATCCCAAAACCGCTATATGAAAATATTTTAAACAGGATTAAAGTTAAATCCAGACTTAGGATTGATGAGCATAAGGTGCCTCAAGATGGTGCCATGAGAATGACAGTAAATGGCAAACTTATCGACCTTCGTATTTCAGTCGTCCCTACCATGGATGGAGAAAAAACTGCCATCAGGATACTTTCTGCCTATCTTCGTGACTATAGCCTGTCTGATATTGGTTTGTCACAAGCTAACCAGCAGCTGACTTTAGCTGCCATCAGAAAACCTTTTGGGATGATTATTTGTACCGGCCCAACAGGTTCAGGTAAAACTACTACTCTTTATGCTTTGATAAAGCTTTTAAACAGGCCGGAGGTGAATATCACCACCATTGAGGATCCAATAGAGTATAGAATTATCGGTGTTAATCAAATTCAGGTTAATCCTGCCACAAATCTTACTTTTGCCAAAGGACTGCGTTCTATTATCAGACAGGATCCAAACATTATTCTGGTAGGAGAGATTAGAGACCCTGAGACTGCAGAAATCGCTGTCAATGCTGCCTTAACCGGTCACCTTCTGCTGACCACTTTTCATGCTAATGATGCAGCAACTGCTATCCCCAGGCTGTTGGATGTAGGAGTTGAACCGTTTTTGATGGCTTCGACTTTGGAGCTGATTGTTGCTCAAAGATTAGTACGTACAATTTGCCAATCATGCAAAATGAGCCAGTTTTACCCTAAAAATTATATACATAATTACTTCCCTAATTTAAAAAATCATTTTCTTGATGATTCCACAACTTTATATAGAGGTAAAGGTTGTACAGTTTGTCACGGGACAGGTTATAAAGGCAGGAGCGCAATTTTTGAGTTTATCGCAGTCGGGAAGGAAATGCGTGAGTTGATATTGCAAAAACCTTCTGTTGATCAAATCTGGCAACTTGCCAAATCTGAGGGTTCTAAAGATTTATTTGAAGACGGTATGGAAAAAGTAAAGGTAGGTATAACAACACTTGAGGAGGTATTGCGGGTAGCTTCCCCCCGCTGACAAAAATGTTCGGAGACGCGGAAAAAGACTATTTTTTAGAAAATCTTGCCATAATGATTGCCTCGGGCATTGATGTATCCTCGGCCATTACTTCTATCAAAGCTGAAACCCGCTCCCGGAAGATGTTTAAAGCTTTAGGGTTAGTGGAAGCGGAAATTGATTCCGGCTCTGCTCTTTGGGTGGCTCTTCAAAAGATTAAGTTATTGCCGGATTATTTTATATCTTTAATAAGACTGGGGGAGGAGTCTGGAAACCTCACGGAGAATTTAAAACTGGTCGTTACCCAGCAGCAAAAGATAAGAGAATTTGCCTCCAAACTCCAATCCGCCATGATCTATCCGGTGATTGTATTTTCCTTAACTTTAATCACCGGGATTGGCATAGCCTGGTTTATTTTGCCCAGATTAAGCCTGGTTTTTTCCCAGCTTAGAATGGAACTTCCTCTGATCACTAAGATTTTAATTTCTCTGGGGAAATTCCTGGGAGAATTTGGGATTGTGGTGATACCGCTGTTAATTTTTTTGATTTGTTTAGCTGTTTATTTCCTCTTTTTCTGCCGAAAAACAAAATATACAGGCGAGGTTTTATTGATGCGATTTCCCGGAATCAGCAAGATTATAATGGAGACCGAACTTGCCAGGCTTGGTTTTCTTTTGGGAACACTTCTTAAGGCAGGGTTGACAGTGACTGATGCGCTAAGTTCGCTGGCATCTTCAACCACCACTATGGCTTATCAAAAATTATATTTAAGCCTGGAAAAAAGTATTGAACAAGGCAATTCTTTTGAAAGCAGCTTCAAATTATATAAAGACACCAACAAACTTTTACCTTTGCCTATTCAGCAAATCATTATCACTTCAGAAAGATCAGGTAGGCTCCCGGAAGTACTTTTAAGCCTGAATCAAACTTATGAAGATAAGTTACAAACTAGCACTAAGAATCTGGTAGTTATGCTGGAACCGGTTTTTTTAATTACTATCTGGTTAGGAGTATTATTTGTGGCCCTGGCAGTAATTTTGCCAATTTATAGTTTAATTGGGGGGTTGAATAAGTGAATGACAAGAGTGGTTTTACCTTGCTTGAGGTTCTATTAGCAATTAGCGTAGTTGCTATTTTATCCGGTCTTTCTATTCCGGTATTTAGAATCATGCTAACAAAAAATGACCTTGATATAGCCACCACTACTGTTGCTCAAACTTTGCGCAGGGCACAACTGCTATCCCAGGCAGTAGATGGGGATACTTCCTGGGGACTGCAAGTTCAAAGTGGTAGTATCGTCCTTTTTAAGGGAACCAGTTTTATAAGCCGTGACAGCAATTTTGATGAAACATTTGATATGGCAACAACTATTGGCGTCAGTGGCACCACCGAATATGTTTTCTCCAAATTCACCGGTTTACCGCAAGCAACCGGAACGATTAATTTGTCAACTGAAAACGATAGCAGATCGGTTTCCATCAATGAAAAAGGTACAATCGGGTTTTAGTTTAGTTGAAGTTCTTTTGGCCGTTTCGGTCCTTGGCCTAATTGTTATAGCTTTAGTTGGCAGCCTTATCTATGGGCAAGAAAGTACGGTACTCTCCGGAGCAAGATCCCGGGCAACGATGCTGGCCGATGAAGGTTTGGAAGCAGTGCGCAATATCCGTGATGCCGGCTTTAGTAATCTTACCGACGGCCCGCACGGATTAGCTATTTCCGGTAACCAGTGGACGCTGTCCGGAACATCAGACACCACAGATATTTTTACCCGCAGCCTGACTATTACCTCAGTTGACGCCAATAGAAAACAAGTCATTTCAAATGTGACTTGGTCTCAAACCCCACAGCGCTCGGGAGCAGTTATTCTCACGACCTATTTTACTGACTGGAATAAATCAACCCCAATCGGTTCCTGCGATATTTATTGTCAGTCGCTGGGTAGTTACGCTACTGGCACTTGTCGAGAAAATCCCCAACAATGTACAAATAACAGCGAAACGTACGAATCAGGCGGAGATGTGTACTGTACAGGAGGAGAAAATGCAGATACTTGCTGTTGTAAACCATAATAATATGAAGAAAGGATTTACTCTTATTGAACTTCTCTTATATGTCAGCATCATCGGGGTAGTTATTCTTTCTATTGCTGGTTTTTTGTTTATTCTGATGCAATCGCGGGTGAAAAATCAAACCATCGCTGAAGTAGAACAGCAAGGAATTCAAGTCATGCAAATTATTACCCAAACTGGCCGTAATGCCCAAGCAATAACCTTGCCCGCAGTTGGTAGCAGTTCCGCCTCGTTGACCTTTGATGTGGTGACGGTCGCAAATGACCCGACCATTTTTGATCTTGATAATGGTGTGATTTGCATCAAAGAAGGGACTGGCTCGGCTGTTTCTCTTACCAACTCCCGTATTAGCGCTTCCGGTCTGACCTTTCATAATCTCTCTCGCACTGGTACTCCGGGTATAATTCGTATTCAATTTACTCTAACCCACATCAATTCATCAGGTAGAAATGAATATGATTTTAGTAAAACATTTTATGGAACAGCTAGCTTGCGATAGACAAAGAGGTTATATTGCTCTAATTACGGTTTTAGTGGCCGGCGCTGTTGGCGTGGCTATTGCTGTTTCACTTTTGCTTTTGGGTTTGGGTTCTTCGAGAACCAGTTTTTCGCTTGAACAATCCAATCAGGCCAAAGCTTTGGTCAATGCCTGTAGTGAAGAAGCCCTCCAGCAAATCAGCAATTCAATTCCTTTTGAGGGTACCGGCAGTCTTACGTTGAGTCAAGGTAGCTGCAGCTATACTGTCACCAAACTTACCGGACAAAACCGGACTATCACTGCCAGCGGCACAGTGGGAACAATTATAAGGAAAGCAAGCATTACTCTGGATAAAATCAGACCAAGCATTAATATCACCTCCTGGCAAGAAGTGACAGACTTATAAAAGATGCAATACTTGACAACTAACTACAGACAATCAACAATAAAATTATACAGAAATTCTGCTCATGGACAAGTTATTAAAATCTCTTTTTAGTGACAAGTGTTCTAAAAAGGGTTCTACCACGTTCATGAAAACTGAACGTGGTTTCACTCTCCTGGAAATTCTTCTGGTGGTGGCTGCCATGGCCATCCTTGCTGGTATTGTCATCCTCGCCATCAATCCCAACAAACAGCTGGGGGATACCAGAAATGCTCAGAGAAGAGTTGATGTCAACACTATTTTAAATGCTGCATACCAGTATTCAATCGATAATAGCGGTACGCTGCCTTCATCTATTTCGACATCTGCAACTTGTTCAACACCTTCAACAAATCAGATTTGCAAAACCGGTGGTACTTGTACTGGTTTGGTTGACCTGTCGGTTTTGACAACCAGCGAAAAATATGTGGTTTCTATTCCAACTGATCCAATCGGATCAGGAACTAACGGAACAGGATATTTTATTGCCAAAAACTCCAACGGTCGGGTGACTGTTTGCGCTCCTTCTGCTGAACAAGGAGCAACCATTAGTATTACAAGATAAACTTATGCCAAAACAAACATATCAGGAATTAATTGAGCACAACATCAGAGATGATGCTGTCCTTCAATCAATTGGCGACGGTTTGATTGTAATCGTAGATGTCAATAAGGGCGGCAAGATCGTTTATGTCAATAAGGTATTCGAAGATATGACAGGTTGGAAGTTGGATGAAGTACGCAACAAACCTGTCATTGATGTGCTTCCCAGAGAAGACAAAAATGGAAAGACAGTGCCTTTTAAAGAAAGGATTGTGACTAAAGTTTTATCTGGAAAAAAAGTTGTGACTGATTTGACAGAGCCTTTTTATTATATTCGCAAGGATAAAAGCAAATTTCCGGTTGCCAGCGTGATAACTCCAATTATCCTTAATAAAAAAATAGTTGGAGCTGTAGAAACTTTCAGAGACATTAGTAAAGAAAATCAGGTTGACAAAGCCAAAACAGAATTTGCCTCACTAGTTTCCCATCAACTGCGTACGCCGTTTTCCACCATAAATTGGTATGTTGAACTGCTGCTCTCAAAAGATGTCGGCAAGTTGAATGAAAAACAAACACAATATTTGGAAGAAGCATACCGCGCCAGCAAAAGAATGGTTAATCTTATCAATGTTTTACTTAGTGTTTCTAGAATCGAAATGGGGACAACTATAATTGAAAAGAAGCCGACTGATGTTGTCAAACTTGCCCTAACTATATTAGAAGATAATCAACCGGAGATTAAAAGGAAAGGGCTTAAAGTGAGAAAAATTTATGATAAAAACATTCCCAAAATCCAGATAGACCCCAAGCAACTAAGCATGGTTTTTCAAAACCTGTTTTCTAATGCAACAAAATACACCCACAGAGGTGACAAAATTACTCTGAAAATAAAAAAGCAAAAAGGTCGTCTGCTAATTGTGGTAGCAGATACTGGTATGGGTATACCTAAAGCCGCCCAGCCCAATATTTTTGACAGATTTTTTAGGGCCGATAATGCTAAAGCGCAAGAACCTGAAGGTATAGGATTGGGCCTGTATATTTTAAAAGCCATAGCTGATCAGATGAATAGCAAGATTTGGTTTGAATCGGAAGAGAATAAAGGAACTACATTTTATGTTTCAATTCCGCGAAAGGAGGTGGCAGAATAATTTAGGATAAATATGAAAAAAATAGCTAAAACAATCCTGGTATTAGAAGATGAGAAACCATTACTTAAGGTGATTAAAGATAAGTTTGAGACAGAAGGTTTTAATGTGGTAACTGCCAGAGCAGCAGATCAAGCCCTGGATTATCTGAAAGAGGGTATTAAAGTTGATGCTGTTTGGTTGGATCATTATTTATTTGGCAAACATAACGGTTTAGATTTTGTCACGGCTTTAAAAAAACACAGATCATGGAAAAATTTGCCGGTATTTGTCGTCTCCAACACAGTATCTATGGATAAAGTTCAAACATATCTTAAATTAGGGGTGCAGAAATGTTATACAAAAGTAGATTTTAGATTAGACCAAATTATTGCAGATATGAAAAAGTTTCTAGGAGGTAATTCAGAATGAAAAAGATACTAATCGTTGATGATGAAAAACCGCTAGCTCGGGTAATGAGTCTAAAATTAAACTCCGCAGGGTATTCAACAAGCACGGTTTTTAGTGGCGAAGAAGCCCTGGCCGCTGTTTCTAAAGAACATTTTGATCTCATTATTTTGGATTTAATGATGACCAAAAAAGACGGATTTTATGTTTTATCAGAGCTTAATAAATTAGGGATTAAAACTCCTGTAGTTGTAGCTTCTAATCTTTCCCAAAAAGAGGATGTGGAAAAGGCCAAGAAATTAGGAGTTGTTGATTATCTGGTTAAATCAGATGTTACTTTGGTAGAGATGGTTGATAGAGTTAAACAGTATATTTAAAAACCTGGGGATTATTGGAGCCGACAGCGGGAATAAGTCTACTTCTTGCTTCGCTCGAAGATCTTGTTCCCGCTTTGTCTCCTTACTTCGTTCGGAGCCGACAGCGGGAATTGAACCCGCGACCCCGTTCTTACCAAGAACGTGCTCTGCCACTGAGCCATGTCGGCTGTTGGAGCCAACGGTGGGAATCGAACCCACGACATCTTGTTTACAAAACAAGTGTTCTGCCACTGAACTACGTTGGCATAGCAGATAAGCAAAACCGCTGCTCTTCCTGGGATAACTATTATTTTAAGATATCCGCTGATCGCGGGCTTGGTTGTAGTTATCCCGTTAAAGTCGATTTACGACTTTAACCCACTGAGCTATCTCGGCATGCGAGTATATTATAGCGATTTTTTATATTGATTACGAGATGAAAGGTAGAATGAACAAATTCGCAGAATTATTGAATCTGCGAATAGAGGTATGTCGAAATTTGTCCAAAACAAAAAAATATACTTCTTTCGGAAGACTATTTTTTCGCTAATGCTCAAAAATAATTTCTCCCTACTATAGTCGTCAGCCAAATTTTCTCCTCAGAAAATCTAAGGTGGGTGTTCTGGTGTCCGTCGCACAAGGCTATGGAGCACACTTTGAACTCCCGTAAAGTATCAAATCAGTGAAGAAAAATATATTGGCTTTAAACGTGCTAGGTAGGGATGCCTTTTGGGCAGTCCTTCAGGCCATCTACTAAATGTCCTTTTAGGATAATTTAATAGTAGTATTAAAAGCTAAATTTGTCAAGATGGTATGTGCCTGGCTTGGCTTCAAAATCTTAGGATTGAAGAAAAAAGTTCTACCAGAAATCCCAATATCGCTTGAATGATTGAAGTGCCCCCAAAAGGTATCATCATTAAGATCAAAAGAATTAAAATCCCATATGGTTCGACCCTGGCATATGACCGCGCTAATTTATAAGGCAGTTGGGACATAAGTATCCTGGATCCATCCAGAGGGGGGATAGGAAATAGATTAAAAATGCCTAAGACCAAATTTATCGTAACAGTAAAGCGAAGAAGTACTCCGATCATGGCCGGAAAAGTTTGAGGAAGGGCATTTAAAAAGTGATAAATCAAAGCTGCGGCAATGGCTAATCCGAAATTGGCAAGGATTCCGGCCGCTGAAACAAAAAATTCGCCTCTTTTTAAATTAGAAAAATTTAGAGGATTTACAGGCACTGGTTTGGCCCAGCCAAAAAGAATCGGAGAACCGGTCAGGATTAGAATCCCGGGCAAAAGAATTGTTCCAAAAAGATCAATATGGGGAAGAGGGTTTAAGGTGAGCCTGCCGGCCCGCTCAGCTGTGTGGTCCCCAAATTTTAAGGCTATCAAACCATGCATCACTTCATGTACGATTACTGAAAATAACAGGATAATGATAGATAATGCAAAAAATTCAGGCATGTGTTATAGTTTACCACATGTCAATATGTTCACGTTGCGACAAAGGTAACAATATTTTAAATTTTTCCCGGCATAAAAAGGGTTCTTCAGGGGCCGGAGGCACTTGGGCTCTTAGGGCGCCAATTCACAAAAGAGTACAAAGGCCGAATCTGCACGCTTTTAAGGGTCAAAAATATTGTACAAAGTGTTTGCGGGCAGTTAAAGCTTCTTTAAAGGAAAATCAGGGTAGCCGTTTAGAAAATCCTGTAGCGATATAACTTTTTTCCCTTCCATTTGGATTCTTCCACCAGGATAAAATTTAACAATTTTGCCATTCCATTTAGTCCAAACTCCCGGCCAGGGATGATATGCCCGAATCATTCTGTCTAGGATCTCAGGAGGTGGAGGTCCGCCAGCTGGCGGATTAATATCAAAATAGCCGCTTTTTCTGGTCAATCGGTTACAATGAGTCGCTCGAGCGTTATCCTGTAACCTTGGTTTTGTCTTACCCGATATAAAATCTTCAATAATTTTGGGTAGAATTTCGCTAGCCCGATGAAACATTTTTTTACTCAATGTATCAAAATTATCCATATCAGAAAGCTCCACTTCCTCTTGATAAATTATCGGTCCATGATCCACTTCCTCATCCATTTTGATAACCGTTATTCCGGAAATTCGATCACCTTTTAATATGGCTTCCTGGATAGGGGAAGGGCCTCTGTGTTTTGGCAAAAGCGATGGATGGATATTTATACAGCCATATTTTGGGGTATTTAATTCATCTTTTGTCAGGATTCTGCCATAGGCAGCCACTACCCCAAGATCTGCCTCATCTAATGAATCTACCAGAGTGTAGTGTTTGGCAAGGACATTTCTGATTGACTTAACAAAATCCGGAGTACCTAGAAATGCGATTTTCATAAATAGTCGTCAGTCTTCAGCCATCAGCTTTCAGACTTTTAAATTATATCAGTCTGACGACTGATGACTGATAGCTGAAAGCTATATTGTTATTTCCTCAAATAAATCTGTGCCTGTTTTATCTTTACCTGTAAAACGATAAAATTTGCCTTTTTGTTCCAAAACTCTGTCGGAAAATAAAATTCCATTTAGATGATCTGTTTCATGCTGGAATATCCAGGCCGGTATTCCTTTTAGAGTTCTTGTCACTTGCTCGCCATCACTGTTTTGGTAGGAAATTTTAATGTTGGTATACCTTTTAACTTGTCCCCAGACATCAGGAATAGACAGGCAGCCTTCAAAATAGGTTCTGGTGTGCTTCCCATAGGATAAAATTTTAGGGTTAATAATTGCAGAAAATTCCTTATCATAGCCTGCCCATCTGTCTTTTCTTTGACCAGGCTTTGAAGGAGTCCGCCAGCTGGCGGATTTTTTGGAATCGTGCAGTCTGCCCACAAAGTAACTTTCGTTCCTGCCAATCTGGGTGGCAGCCAGCCCCACCCCCTCAGGATCTTTAAAGGTTTTGGTCAGCTTGATCATCTCCTTTAAGGTGTTTTTTAATGCTTGATCTACTTTTTTAACAGGTTTGGTTTTGACTCGGAGTTTTGCATCCGGCGCTTTAACTACTTCCATACCAGGAATTCTATCAGAGTTAAGCCAACTTGCCAAATTTGACAGAGAACTTGGGATTCTTGTCGTTCGCGTTCAGGGTTTAGACGAGTTTGTCATGCTGTTGTAATTTCCACATGAAGATTTTAGCTTTGGATCTGGCACCATAATAGTCTTTGGTAAAATTTAAGGCTTCTTCCAGGATTTTGCGGTCTATTTCTTTTGCCAGTTTGATATAAAGCGAATAATGTTTAGTATCTCCTAAACTTTCAGCCAGATAAACTCCGTACATCTGGAATTCACGGGAGATATTTTTTGGCCGGTCCTTGAATTTTGTTTCAGCAATGGCTTTGGCAATCGATTTCATAGTAGTCGTCAGTATCGCTTCGCCCGCCTTTGGCGCGGCTTCGCTCTCAGCTGTCAGCTTTCAGACTTAAATTGCAATTATCTGACGACTGATGACTGATAGCTGAAGGCTATTTTGCCGAAGCAGTTGCTTCTTTTAGCTGGGCAAAGGCCTCCAGATAATTTGGTTTTAATTGTATAGCCTTTTGTAAAGCACTAATCTCTTCATCTTTTCTCCCCATTGTATCCAAAACAAGAGCTTTATTGTAATAGAGTTTCGGGTCGGTTGGAGCCAACTTAATTGCCGAATCCAGCGTTTGCAGAGTTTTATCTGCATAGGTCTGATTAAAACTGGAAAGCTCGAAATAGGTTCTGACTGCCGCACGAAGAAATGAAACATTTTTAGGGCTTGATCGCAAAACTTCTTCTGTTTGTAGTATAGCTTCGTTTTTTAACTCTGCAGAAAGAGTGGCATCTATATCTTGTAAAGCTACTGCAGCTTGAGCTGCGGCAAAACCAAGCTCAGATTTGTAGAAAGGCTCATTTTTGTTTAACTGTGAAGCACTGGAAAGCAGGTTGTATGCCCTGCCGGGATTGCCTGCTTCAGAGACTCTTTGACCTTCAGCAAAAAGGGTATCTGCCCACCAGAGCTGGAAGATGGAATATAGGAAATATACAGTAAGGACAACCACGATACCTTTAGTAATTTTTGTATACAAAGGCCGATGATAAATAGTCCGGAAGATGGAAGATAGAAAATGGAAGGCAGAAGGAATCTTAAGCGGTTTGGTAGATTCAGTGATCACAAAGACAAGGGCCGGGAAAAGATAGAAAAAGACGGCAATTATGACTACAGAAAAGAGGAAAAAGTTGTAGACGAGGTAGGAGATGTAGCTTGCAAGCAAGCAGGTAGTAAGTAGTATGTATCCTGTATTATGTATCTTGTAATTTTTTATACTTAATACAAAATACTTAATACAAAATACAACGAACGTACCAATAACCAACAGATATGTTCCAAACCCAACAATTCCAGTAGTGGCTAAATAGTTAAGATACTCATTATGAGCCTTGTTGTATAAGAAATCCCATTCGGAGGTGAGATTATGCTCGATGGGACGATACTTATAATAGGAATAGGCAAAGGTTTCCAGGCCTGAACCAAAAATTGGATAATTTAAAAAAATATCCAAAGCCCCGCGCCATACAATAAATCTGATTTGGCCTGATTCGGTGCCACCGTTTTCCAGTTGGGTACCCGAGGGAGCTGTTGGAAGGGAGATCTCGGGTCTTGCCGGTGCTGCAAATTTGGAAACTAGCCTGAAGCTGGTTAAGGCTGATCCAAAAAGCAGGTTGATTAGTAGGAAAGACGCAAGAACACCCGCCAGCTTTGTCATTCTGAGCGAAGCGAAGAATCTAATTATTATATCTTTCGGTCGCTTTGCTCCCTCAGGATGACAGAAAGTGTAGCAAATCAAAAATACTATCATTCCTCCGATCAGCCCTAATGTTGGTCCTCTGGAATAGGTAAAAGTAAAAGCCAAATAATATGTCACAAGTAGTATGTAGTATGTAGTATGTAGTATGCGGGAAGAAGCGGTTAAGAAAAAATATAAGGTAGGGAAAATTAGCATGGCAAGATATGCTGCCAGCCAGTTTGGTTGACCTAAGCTGGCAAAAACCCGGGCTTGGACATCTTGTATCCAGCAGGCATCATTAAGCTCTCCCCGTAAAATCAGACAAGAAGGAGATGCTCCGAAATGCTCTGAAATGGCCCACAGAGAAATGATCAGACCTGAAGCCAGTCCAAACTTGAGGACGGTTTTGACTTTGGAGGAATCCATGTTGGAAACAAATGCCCAATATAATAGAAGATATGAGATTAAAGATAAGAGGCCGCCATTAGATCTTGAATAATAACCCCAAATGGAGGTGTGGGGATCTATGGAAAAGATGGTGGAAAGAATATTTGCACCTAAAAATAAAAGAAGGGGAATATCCAAGGGAGTGTGTTTGATCGTTAATCGTTGATCGTTGATCATTTTAAGGATCCATGCACCAACAATAATGACAGTAAAGCCATAAACTAAAAGCATCTTGTTGTATTCAAAAAGCTCGTAATTGAAAGATGTCCAAAAAAGAGGGGTAAGAAAAAATAGCAGATAAAAGGAATAAGAGATAACTTTATCCAACATTTCAAGATTATGCTAACAGAAGTAACTTTTTAGGGCAAGATTGAGGATTTTTAAATTAAAACTTTTATTTTCTTGGTATAATATATCTAAATACAAAAGCCTACTACAGATGAAAATTGCTTTGAATGAGGATTATTTCAGAAGTGTGATATTCGGGTTGCAGGATGGGCTGGTTTCTACCACCGGTGTGGTGGTAGGGATTTCTGCCGGTGTTTCCGATCAGGCAATTATTATTTTGGCTTCTTTTGTAACAGTATCGGTAGAAGCTTCCTCCATGGCTGCAGGCCAATATTCTTCAGAAAAGGCAGTCCACCAGATGGGTAAATCCGGTAAGCATAGGGATGACCTAATAATAGGGGCTATTTTAATGTTTTTTGCTTATCTTGCGGCGGGCTTAATCCCAATTGCACCATTTTTATTCTTTGTTCCTGAAACTGCCAGGATTATCAGTATTTCCGTGGCGCTCCTTGCTCTTTTTGCAATAGGCTATTTAAAGGGCAAAATTGTGAAATGCAGGGCTCTCCGGAGCGCGATTGAGATGCTCTTTATTGGAGGAATGGCAACAATTGTTGGTTTGATAGTAGGTAATTTCTTAAAAGTTTAAGAACCCTTTCATTATTGTTATCCAAAGATTCAATATGTTAAACTCCTCTCATGTTTGGTCGTATCTGGCAACTGTTATCTTATGATATTGGTATAGATTTAGGAACTGTTAACACTCTTGTTTTAGTTAAAGGTAAAGGAGTTCTGATCCGTGAACCAACTGTGGTGGCACTTCATAAAAAAACCAGGCAGATTTTAGCAATAGGGACCGAAGCCAAAAGAATGCTGGGTAGAACTCCGGCTGCCATAGAAGCAGTCAGACCACTCCGGGGCGGAGTCATTTCTGATTTTGATACCACTGAAGCAATGCTTAAATTTTTTATTCGTAAGGTTCACGAAACCCCCGGGAAAGGTGTTTTCTCGCTGCCAAAAATTCCAAGGCCCAGAATAGTGGTCGGTATTCCCTCCGGTGTAACTCCAGTTGAGAGGCGGGCAGTGCAGGATGCATGTCTTTCTGCCGGAGCCAGGGAAGCATATCTAATTGAAGAGCCGATGGCAGCGGCAATTGGGAGTAAGCTTCCGGTTGAAGATCCGGAAGGAGTAATGATTATTGATATCGGCGGTGGTACTGCCGAAATAGCAGTTATATCTATGGGAGGAATGGTGATTAATAAATCGCTGCGTGTGGCAGGCGATGAAATGGATGCGGAAATTGTTAATTATATGCGGGTGCGTTATGGAATGTTGATCGGTGAACGCACTGCTGAAGAGGCAAAAATAGAAATCGGTTCCGCATATCCTACAGATAGTAAAGATGACGGCGCAACTGTAATCCGGGGCAGGGATCTCTCGAATGGACTGCCAAAATCCATAAAAATCTCGGCAGCTGAAATTAGAGAAGCGCTAACCCCGGTTATTTCACAAATTATTTCTTCGATCCAGGATATCTTAGAAGAAACACCGCCGGAACTTTTAACAGATATAGTAGAGCGGGGGATTTTTTTGGCAGGGGGTGGAGCGTTGCTTCGCGGTCTGGATAAAAAAATAGCCGAAGAAACAAAACTGCCTGTTTATGTAACTAATGATCCTTTAACAGCAGTGGTAAGAGGTTGTGGTGAGGTTCTGGACAATTTGGATTTACTTTCAAAAGTTAAAGTTACAGGAGGACTCAAATAATTCCCGGTATAGAAACTGTGGTTAATTTAAATATGCTAATATATCACTATAAAATTTTATGAAAAGTAAATATGAATTATTTGGAAAGAGAATTAGTGGAATTTTTACTATTCCAGCGGGAATTGTTACCACGGAGGTAGAGGTACTTGAGAAAATCGGAAATGAAATTCCGGAAATCGGGATTCTAACTACAAAAAGTATTGGTCCTATACCTCGGGCAGGATACAAAGAACCAATCGTTGCTCAGTACGCTCAATCTTCATTTATTAATGCTGTTGGTCTGACCAATCCGGGAGTAGATGAATATGTTAAGAAACTCTCAAAAGTAAAAATTCCAGATGACAAGTTCCTCTTAATCTCAATTTTTGGAAGCAATGAAGATGAATTTTTTGAAGTGGCTAAAAAATTAGTCAGCTTCGCAGACGGTTTTGAATTGAATATTTCCTGTCCTCATTCCGGTAAATATGGCCAATCTGTCGGCGCAGACAACGAGCTTGTGGAAAAGGTAACAAGGAGGGTGGTTTCATTGGGAAAACCAACACTTGTTAAAATTTCACCAAATATTGATGTAGAGAAAACTGTGGAATATGCGCTACGGGGAGGAGCTGCTGGATTTGTGCCCATAAATACCAAAGGTCCGGTATCTTATTTACATGATGGTTATCCAGTTCTTTCCAATAAAGTGGGAGGAATATCCGGCAAAGCGATTTTAGAATTAGGGCTAAATTGCGTTAAGAAAATTCGTCAAATGACAGATTTACCGATTATTGCTTGTGGCGGAATATCAACTGCCAAAGATATTAAAAGATTCAAAGAGGCTGGCTCAAATTATTTTGGGATTGGCTCAGCGTTGACTGGTCTTAGAACAGATGAAATAAAAAAATATTTTTATGAATTGTCAAAAGACCTGGAGAAAAATACAAACAATGCCGCAAAGATTCTAAAAGAAAAGGTCAATATGGATTATAAGAAATATAAAGTGAAAGAAAATAAGAAACTGGCGGACGACTTGTTTTTACTGGAATTTGACGCTGGTATAAAAATAAAACCAGGGCAGTTTATTTTTGCCTGGTTGCCGGAAAAAGGTGAAAAGCCGTTTTCTGTATTTGATGATAAACCAATGAGCTTACTTATACAAAAGAGAGGATGTTTCACTTGTGAATTATCAAAATTAAAAAAAGGAGATACGATTTATATTAAAGGGCCCTATGGAAATTCACCAAAAATTTCTGGAAAAACATTACTGGTTGGAGGTGGAACAGGTATAGCCTCTCTTTATCTTTTCGCCAAAAGAGATAAAAAGGTAGTAGCATTGTTGGGAGCAAGAGATAAAAAACATTTGGTTTATGAAAAATTTAGAAATGTTTGTAAAGAGGTGTATTTGAGTACAGAGTCTGGAGAAGTAGGTCAAAAAGGATTAGTCACTGATAATTTAGGAAGGATGATTAAAAATATTAAAGCAGATTGTTGTTTAAATTGTGGTCCTGAGCCAATGATAAAAAAAGCTATCCAAATAGAAAGTAAAAAGATCAAGTCAGAAAAAATTTATTCTTCAATAGATTTTATGACCAAATGTGGAGTTGGTTTGTGCGGAAGTTGTACAAGTTCAAAGGGTTACAGAAGTTGTGTTGACGGAACTTTTTTAAATCCTGATCAAATTTAGAAATTAGCTTAATTTTACACTTCTGTTGGTAAAGATTATTGCTATTCCACTTGCAACTACCTCATAGATTCTCCGTTGACATTAATGTTATGGCTGTGATATTCGTGATATTAATGTGAACAGGAGATAGGAAAGTGGATATTAAGTTATGTTTGACATGATTATTTTTGACTGGAAAAGGACCTTGTATGATCCTGACAGAAAAGTTTTACTTCCTGGAGCCGTGGAACTTTTAAAATTTCTAAGAAGCAAACATATCCCCATGATTTTAATTGGTAAAGGCGGGCAGGATATGAAACAGGAAGTTAAGCGACTGGGTGTGGCAAAGTATTTTCAGGAAATTGTTTTTAGCGATAAAGAAAAAGATCTTCAAACTTTCCAAAAATTCATCAAAAATCCTCAAGAGGTTTTGGTGATTGGGGACAGAGTCAGGTCAGAATTGGAAATCGGCAAAAAATTAGGAGCAGTTACCATTTGGGTGAGACAAGGTAAATTTGTAAATGAACTGCCTGAGAATCCAAATCAGAAACCAGATTATATAGTAGCTAATCTAGATAAATTAGCTGTCTTATTCAAAACCCATTTGTTTGCCCCAAGAGATAGGGTCTTTGGTCCAATCTAGAATCAGCTGTACCTCCTCTTTGCTTATATAGTTCATCTTCTGGGCTTGTTCCACAACCTCCTCAAAAGTAGTTAGAGTGATTAATTTAAGTCCGTTTTGACTAAAATTTTGTTCAGCTTTTTTAAGACCATAAGTGATAATAGCAAAGACATATGATGTTTTTCCGCCCGCTGCTCTGACTGCATTAACACTATTAATGGCGCTTTCCCCGGTAGAGATTAAATCTTCGATTACAATTGCTTTTTGCCCCTTTTTGATTATTCCTTCTACCATGTTTTCTTTGCCATGATCTTTGGCTTTGCCCCGGACATAGACCATGGGTAAACTTAACCTATCTGCAATCCAAGCAGCATGGGGAATGCCTGCTGTAGCTGTTCCAGCCACAACATCGAAAGATACACTGGATTTTTTAATAGTTTCAATATAAAGATCTCGAATTAAACGCCGTTTATCCGGGTAAGCCATCAGTACCCGACAATCAGTGTAAACCGGCGATAATATACCGGAAACATAACGGAATGGTTTTTTGGAATTTAAAGTTACTGCATTAAGTTCCAGTAGAATTTTAGCAACAGTTTGGCTAGTTTGGTTCATGGTTTTAGAAAGTCTACTATTTCTTGATGAATTTTTAAAGTAGCTTCTCTTGGGTCTGGGGCAAAAATGATGCTGCGGGATAAACTTATGATTAGTCCTTGATTGTTGGAATCCAGACCGTTTTCCAAAACAGCTTTTAAATCCCCGCCTTGCGCTCCAATGCCGGGAACTAAAATTGGCATATCGCCTACAATTTCCCTGACCTTTTTTAATTCCTCAGGATACGTGGCTCCAACTACTAGACCACAATTTCCATTGGTATTCCAATCTTTGGCCACATGTTCTGCTACAACTTGATAGAGTGGCTCTTTGGTGGATTCTACTTCTAGGTCCTGGAATTCACCTGCACCCGGATTAGAAGTTCGGAGCAGTACAAAAATTCCTTTATCAACTCTTTTTAAAAACGGTTCAAGAGACTCTTTACCCAAATATGGATGAACTGTTACTGCATCAGCTTGCAGGTTATCAAAGATAGCTTTTGTATATGCCTCATTAGTGTTGCCAATATCTCCCCGTTTTGCATCCAGGATAACCGGAACATCAGGGGATTTTTCTTTTATATAATCAATTGTTTCTTTTAAGGCCTGCAAGCCGTTAGCCCCTGCAGCTTCATAAAAGGCAATATTCGGTTTATAAGCAACTACCAGATCAAAAGTCTGATCAACAATAGTTTTGTTAAACTGCAAATCTGCATTGTCCAAACCCACGCAGACAAATTTTCCCTCATTCCATCCAGTCTTAAGTTTATCTAGAAAGGTTTGGTCTGTCATAACTTTAGGATAATTATATAGAGGTTTGTAGGCGCTGGCAAGCTGTGGTATATTGATCCAAAGTGAGTAAGGTTATCCCTGACTTGAAAATTTTATTAATACTGCTATTTTTAAGTCTAACAATTTTTATCTTAGACAAAATCAATCTGTTAAACTTACCAAAGCAGTTGGCGTTTTATATTACCAACCCCATCTCTTTTGGGATTTATAATACAAATAGGAACATAGGCAAACAATTTTATTTTCTTTTCTTGGCCCGCAAAGCGGGTCAGGAAAACAAAGCTTTAAAAGAACAGGTGGGGCAGCTACTCTCGGAGAATGCTAACTTGCGCAAAAATATTGCAGAAATTACTGCCCAGCTTTCTCAAGAAAAATACCTTGATCCAGGTACTTATAATTTATTGCCGGCAAGATTGATCGGGCTTTCCAGATACTTAAAAATTGATAAGGGTTCCTCATCCGGAGTGAAAGTGGGTCAGCCGGTAGTTTTTGAAGACAGCTTCATAGGCAAGATAGTTTTGGTTTCGCCTTCGGCCTCAAATGTGGAGCTTCTGACAGATCCCGATTCAAAAGTGGCTGCATTTTCACAAAACAAAGATGGTCAGGCAAAAGGGGTATTGGTTGGGCAATTCGGCACAGCAATTCTAATGGATAAAATTCTGCATGAGGAAAAAATCGCTCAGGGGAATTTGGTTTATTCGGAAGGATTGGAGGGTTTTTTACCCAGGGGACTGATTTTAGGGAAAGTCACAGAAGTGCTGGAGCGGGAAAATGAAGTTTTTAAGCAGGCAAAAGTTTCTCCGATTTTTGATATTAGGGATTTGGAACTTGTGTTTGTGATTCAAGAGTAGCTATCAGATTAGAAAATAAAAAGTCTGACGACTGAAAGCTGACAGCTGACGACTATTCGTTATGAAAACTTTAATCATTATTTTAATTATTGCATCATTTATGCAGACAACTATCCTTCCAATAGATCTAGTGCTGCTTATATTAATATGCAGGTCATATATAAAATCCGACTCAGCAAATCTTTATCTTGCTTTTTTCTTTGGCATCTTTACTTCGCATTTAAATCTGGCGAGTATTGGTTTTCAGAGTTTAATATACTTAAGTTTGGTTGAGGTAACAGAAATCTTATCGAAGCTCCGGCTGGCCGGCAACCCATTGCTTATCGTACCGCTTACCTTTTTCCTTATAACTATCAGTCAGTTCGCTAATTCGATATTAGATCACAGTTCTTTTGAGTTTTCAAAAGTAATCCTTGCTTGCATCTTATCTTTGCCAATTCTTTTTTTAGTAAGGCTTTGGGAAGAAAGATTCGTTATTCAAAAAGAAATCAAGTTAAAAATGTAAATGGCGCAAAAAAAACGTAATTTAGGTCCAGGTTTTTTGGAAGAGGTAACAAAAGCCACCGCTAAAGTTGGTCCGCCGGCTGGCGGACTCAAAAAAGGGGAAGAGAGCAGTTGGACAGATTTCCTTTTGCCAAATTTTCATCCGGAAAACCAGGAGTTGCCGAAGATAAGAATATGGAGGATCGTATTTTTTTTGAGTTTGTGTTTGGTGTTGTTCTTTATTATCTTTTTAAGACTTTTCCATCTCCAAATAGTTGAGGGTAAATCAAATAGAGCTCTTGCAGACGGTAATCGTATCCAGGTCAAGGTGGTTCATGCTCCCCGCGGAGTCATTTTTGATCGCAATGGTAAAATTTTGGCTGCCAATTCCCCGGCTTTCCGGTTGAATTTTAGCTCCGAAGATAAATTTAAAACTAAGTATGTGACAAGAGAAGAGGCATTGGAGTGGGAAGTGAAAAATGATCCCAGAGTGCTTAATTTGGAAGTTGACAATGTCAGAACCTACTCGCTAGGGGCCGAATTTGCACATGTTGTGGGGTTTTTGGGAGAGATTACGGAAAATCAACTTAAAAGTCAAGAATTTAAGGATTACCATCCGGGAGATGTTATCGGTCAAATCGGGATAGAGGCGCAGTATGAAAAAATACTGCGTGGAACAGACGGAGGAGAAATTATTGAAGTTGATTCAACAGGTCGGAAACTGCGGACTTTAAGGCATCAGGCTCCGATTCCAGGACAAAATATCTACCTCTCGATTGATGCATCTTTGCAGGAAAAGCTTTTCGAGTTAATGAAAGAAGCGCTATCTAAATCCGGCAGTTGTTGTGCCGCTGCAGTAGCAGAAGATCCGACAAGCGGTAAGATCTTAGCGTTGGTATCTTTGCCTTCTTTTGATCCGAATGTGTTTTCGCAAAACGACAATGATGGGATTATCAGTGAAATTCTTTCCCGCTCAGATTCTCCGATCCTAAACAGGGTTATAGGCGGTACTTATCCTCCCGGGTCAACTTTTAAGATTATTCCCGCTCTTGCTGCCCTTGCCTCCGGCAAAATCAGCCCGGATACAGTTTTTGAAGATACCGGCGTGATGTATTTGGGGTCGTATCGATTTTCCAATTGGTATTTTAACCAATATGGTAAGACTGAAGGTTTCTTAAATCTAACAAAAGCTATTGAGCGGTCAAACGATACTTACTTTTATAAAATTGCGCAAATCGTTGGTGAGGGGAGCCTGGTAGATTGGGCCGGGAAGTTGAATCTGGGCGGAAAACTGGGGATAGATTTACCTGGCGAGGAGACAGGGCTCATTCCTACGAATGAATGGAAACAAAATAATTTCAGGCAACCCTGGTATCCGGGAGATACTTTGCATATGGCGATTGGCCAGGGGTTTGTTTTGGCTACACCGCTTCAAATTTTGGGGATTACCTCCTATATTGCAGGTGAGGGTATACTTTATAAACCAGAGCTTCTCTTGAATGATTCGCCTAAAATTATAGCCTCCAATTTATTATCAAAAGAACACGTAGCGAAGGTTAAAGAAGGAATGAAACTGGTCCCGCAAGCAGGCGGGACAGCCTGGCCATTCTTTAGCTTCCCAATTCCGACGGCAGGTAAAACCGGCACAGCGGAATATGGCGACCCAAAAGGTAAAACTCATGCCTGGTATACCTCTTTTGCCCCTGTCGATGATCCCAAAATAGCTTTAACTGTTTTGGTGGAAGGCGGAGGGGAAGGATCGAGCGTTGCCGCACCAATAGTCAAAGAGGTTTACCGCTGGTATTTTTCCCCCGATAAAAATAAACTAATCCAGGATGTTTATGGTTCTGCTACAGAATCTGGTAGGGTTTTGGGGGAATAAAAATGGTTCAAAATGATCCATACTTACTAGCTCTTCATTCCATAGACGGTTTGGGGCCAATTAGACTGAAGGCTATCTTGCAGTATTTCAAAGATCCAAAACTGGCCTGGGAGGTAAACGGAGAAGAGCTATTAAAACTTGGCATCTACAAAAATACTGTTAACCTTTTGATAGAAACCCGCAAGAATTTAGAGCCTGAAACTTATGCAAAGAAAATAGCTGAAAGTGGAATAAAATGGGTTACTGTCTTTGATGAGAATTATCCCAAACTACTTGCGGAAATTTATGATCCGCCGATAGTCCTTTATTATAAAGGAAACCTGGATTTGGATGAAAAAGCTATTGGAGTTGTAGGGACTAGGAAAATAACAGGTTATGGTAAGGTAGTGACTGAACAATTTACCAGAGGGTTGGTTCAAGCAGGGTTCACCATTGTCTCAGGGTTGGCCCGGGGAGTAGATAGCCAGGCGCATTTGACTACTATTTCTGAGGGCGGACAGACAATTGCGGTTTTGGGAGGCGGGTTAAATAATATCTTCCCTTCGGAAAACAGAGGACTGGCTGCGAAAATCGCCGGAGGCTTTGGGGCAGTTATCTCGGAATTCCCTCCGGATAGTCCGTCTTTACCGGGGAATTTTCCTGCCAGGAACAGGATTATTTCCGGTTTATCCCTGGGGGTTTTGGTGATTGAAGCAGCGGAAGACTCAGGGTCGCTTATTACAGCGAGATCTGCTTTGGAGCAGGGTCGGGAAGTTTTCGCCGTGCCTGGTCCGGTTACCTCAAATCTATCCAAAGGCCCGATCGGGCTTATAAAAAATGGCGCTATGGCTGTATTTAGCGTAGATGAAGTTTTGGAACAGTTAGGGATTAATCAAGTTCAAAGTGCAAAGTTCAACTCCTCGGCTTCGCTCGGGGCGGGAGCGCAAAACGAGAATCTTTCCGAAGAAGAGAAAAAAATTCTGGAATGTTTGGAGAACGAAGAAATGCACATTGATGAAATTGGAAGATTAGTAAATTTTGATTCGCCAAAAATTTCAGCACTTCTTTTAAGAATGGAAATCTCGGGACTTGTTCAAAGCATGGGTGCTGGGATATACTGCAAGAAGTAACTATGCCCAAGCTAACTCTATTTGCTACTGTATTAATTGTTATAGTTTTGACAGGTTTCGCGACTATCTATTTCTTTAACGGTTTTGAACAGAAAATGACTCCTAAAAGCGAAATTGATACCGCTGTGAATCAAGCAAATTTTTTGTATCGTCAAAGAAGGGCATCGAGCGAAGATTTTTCAACCGGTCCTTGCCTTTCAAATGCTTTAATGCCCGGTTGGATTGTAGACATTGTTCACAGCCCCAGACTATCAATCGACGATCTGCCGGAGAATCAGTGTCCCGCATACATCGAGGGTAAAGCTCAACATTTTGTTGAATTGGATACGGAGGGGAATTTAGTAAGAGTAAGATAGCTATTAGTCTTCAGCTATCAGATTAAAACAAAAGTCTGACGACTGATGACTGAAAGCTGACGACTATTATGAAATACTTATCAGCGCCAATCCAAATATTTAAATTCTGGTATCCGGAAAGCATAGCTTTTTTTATTAGAACATGGAAAAATTTAATACTTCTTCTGGAAGAAGATTTAGCAGTGGGGCTGATGTGGAAACTGCTCTTCACCCCGCTTTTTCATGATACATCAGTTGTTGGTAGAATTTTGAGTTTTATCTTTCGGGTGGGGCGGATTTTGATTGGACTGTTTGCCTTTTTAATTGCCACAATGGCTTTACTTGCAATTGGCGGATACTGGTTGATCCTGCCTGTGTTGGCTGTTTTTGATACCCCGCAGATTTTAAGCAGATGTTTATTTTTGAGCGGGTTGGGGCTTTTTGTGATAAATATAGTTTCCCACCCCCATAAGAAAATTTGGCAAGTTCAGGAAGAAGATCTCTGGCAAGCTTCCAAAATAAAAAAGAAAGACTTAAATTTTAAAAAGCTTCTTACAGACCGGGAAGTTATAGATTTGCTGTCGAACCTGGAGATTCAATTTAATAGTCTGCCTTCTTTTGAAATAACCGATATAAATACGGTAATAAAGAAAGCATATGAGCTCGGAAGAGAAAGTGAAAGTTTGTATTTAGGCCCCCGCCATTTTTTTGTAGCCACCCTCGGGGAAATTCCCAATATCGATGCCAGTTTAGCTAGGTTAGAGTTAACGATCGATGATTTTATAAAGGCACTGGTCTATTTGGAAAAGAAAAAGAATATTTGGAGACGGGTATATATTTGGGACGAAGATTTCACTGTTCATCATCTGAAAGGCATAAACAGAGGATGGTTAGGAGCGCCGACGCCTAATTTGGATTTGGTAGGTGAGGATTTAACAAAGCAGGCAGCTTCAAAATTTTTCCCTGATTTAATTCGGGAGAATGGCGCGCTGAAAGATATAGTTAATATTTTATCTCAACAAACCGGCGGCATGAATGTTATCTTAGTTGGTGCTCCCGGTTCCGGCAAAACAACAACGCTTCGGCATTTAGCTAAACAGATAGCCATAGGAGATGCGCCAAGCGCTTTGGCCACAAAAAGGATAGTTTTGCTGGATCTCCCAAAACTTTTATCAGGGATTAAGTCGCAAGGTGATTTGGCAGACCGGGTGAAAGTGATTTTTGAAGAGGTAGGATTTGCAGGAAATGTCATTATTGCTATAGAAGAAATTCATGAATTGGGCATGGGTGAGGCAGGCGGGGTCTTAAATTTGTATTCCCTGATGCAGCCATATTTGGAATCGGATACTTTCCAGTTTATCGGTACAACAGAGGCGGGAAATTACAGCCGGATTTTAGAAAAAAATGGTTCTTTTGCCAGGATTTTTAGAAAAATTGAACTTTCTCCTGCCACTGATCAAGACACTTTAGCCATTCTGGAATACCGCGCTATAGAGGCTGAAAGAAAAGACAAAGTGAAAGTTACTTTTATAGCCATTAAGACTGCAGTGGCGCTTTCCCAAAAATTAATTCATGACCGGGTTTTACCTGATTCTGCTATTGCTGTTTTAAAGGAGGCGCTGACCCAATCTATTAATAAATGGGTGACAAAAGAAGTTATCAGAAGGGTTATTTCTTCAAGGGTAAAAGTGCCTTTGACAGAAGTTGGCAATGCCGATAAGACTAAGTTGTTGAATTTAGAAGAGGAAATTCACGAAAGAATGATAGACCAGGAGCCGGCAGTTAAAGCTGTAGCCGATACTTTGAGGCGGTCTGTTACCGGTCTTAGGGAAGAAGCCAGGCCAATCGGGTCATTCCTTTTTGTCGGCCCTACCGGGGTTGGTAAAACTGAATTGGCTAAAACTTTGGCCCGGATATATTTTAAAACAGAGGGGGCATATGTACGGTTTGATATGTCGGAGTACCAAACTCAGCAGTCGGTAAACAGGTTAATCGGCGGATCGGGAGAGGAAGGGCAGTTGACAGAAGCTATAAGGCAAAGACCCTATTCTTTGTTGCTTTTGGATGAATTTGAAAAAGCAGATCCTAAAATTTTAACTTTATTCTTACAAGTTTTGGAGGATGGCAGGCTAACTGATGCAAACGGACTGACGGTGGATTTTACCAATACCATTATTATTGCCACCTCAAATGCCGGTAGTTTAATTATTGCAGAAGGTTTGAAATTGGGAAAAAGTTTGGAAGAAATCGATAAGCAAGTTAACAATGAATTGCTGACAATTTTTAAGCCGGAGCTCATCAATCGTTTTGATAAAGTTGTTTTATTTAAGCCGCTTTCTCCGGAGGATTTGCAAAAAATTGTGACAATAAAGCTTACCGGGTTGCAAGCTCAGATGAAGGAGAAAGGGTATTTGGTGGAATTTGATCCAGGCTTGGTGGTGGAATTTGCCAAGAGGGGATTTGATCCCGTACTGGGAGCAAGACCTTTACGTCGTCTGCTCCAGGATACCTTGGAAGCCAAACTTTCCAGATTAATTTTGGAAAATAAACTGATTAAAGGTCAGCCATTTAGGGCAGGAATTGATTTATTGGTTTGATGCGCACCTTATACGGTTAGACTTCTATTGACATTAATGCTACGACCGTATGTTTAATGTAAATGGGTAATGTATGTTGTTATGGTTCAGGTTTTCGTTTTGTTCACGATCGTGAATATTTTGAATAGTGTATGATTAAATAGTCTTATGAGGAAATGGATTTTAATTCTTCTGGTAATATTGTTAATTCCAGCAAATGTTTATGCCACTGTTACTTTAAATGATGTTAACCAAAAAGTTTGTGATAGATTTGAGGGGGATATGGTGAAGTTGGCGGCAATTATGGAAGAGCTGCGAAGAAGAAACGGAATTACAGAAACCAGAGTGGCATTCGGAGGAGTAGATACGCAAATAAAATCTGCTGATTATCAGGTAACTTATGCTGCAGAAGCGCTAGCTTTTCAGCGAGCCCAAAAATATTCTTCTGAAAGCGCATTAAGAAACAGCTTGGGAATCTTAAAAAATAAAATCCTCAAAGCTAAAAATGAGGTAGGTAAAGCTCTATGAGTAAAAGTAAAATAGTAACAGCCGTCTTAATTTTGTTATTGGTGGGCGTATTATTTTTGTTCATCAAATATATGGGAAAGGGAGATAGGTTATTAGTAAATCCCGGGGTGGAAAAAGCGGCAAGCCAGTCAACGTTTCCGCCTTCAACCAGTTCATATAATCCTCCCCAAGAAATTAAATACGACAGCAGCACTGATTTAAAAAAAGAATTGGATTCAATTGATCCGCAAGTTTTGGAAAGCGATTTTGAATAGTAGCTTGATACGATCAGTTATCATGATCGTATCTTGACATCTTCTGTACAATATCCGAGAGTTAATTAATATGAATAATCTCGTTATAGTTGAGAGTCCAACTAAGGCGCGGACTTTGCAGAAATTTTTGGGTGACAAATATCAAATTGAGGCTTCCATGGGGCATGTCAGGGATTTGCCTAAAAGTGAATTAGGGGTGGACATTGAACATGATTTTGAACCCAAATATATCATCCCCAGAGATAAGAAAAAAAGGGTTAATGAATTAAAAAAAGCGGCTAAAGATGTAAGTACTCTTTGGCTGGCAACAGACCCGGATCGTGAAGGTGAAGCCATTGCCTGGCATTTGGCCGGGGTTCTGGGTGAAGATAAATCCACTAAACGCGTAGTTTTTCATGAAATTACTGAAGGCGCTATCAAAGAAGCTTTTGAAAATCCCAAGGAAATAGATATTAAACTGGTGGACGCCCAACAGGCAAGAAGAGTTCTGGATAGGTTGGTAGGTTATAAACTTTCTCCTTTGCTTTGGGAAAAGGTAAAGAAAGGATTATCTGCCGGTCGGGTCCAATCGGTAGCTCTCCGGCTGATAGTGGAAAGAGAAAGAGAAGTATTAGCTTTTAAGCCTGAGGAATATTGGAATATTGAGGTTTTATTGGAAGCAGCTCGTCTGGTCGCAAAAAACCGTTCGACTAATCAGTCTAAATCATTAAGTGATTCTCTAGTCTCGCTTGGAGTTCGTCAATCGACAACCAGTAGCACGATTGACTCGCCACATTTTTTGACTGACTCAGACTTCGCTGCTTCAGAGAGATTTGTAGCTACTTTAATAGAGCAAAATGGCAAAAAGCTGGCTATCAAGAATAAAGAGGAAGCAGATGGGCATGTTAAAAATCTAAATACTTGTGAATACGTAGTTTCCAAAGTTACTCAAAGAGAGGTTCGCCGTTTTCCTTATCCGCCTTTTACCACCTCAACTTTGCAGCAGGCAGCAGCCAACAGACTTAGGTATTCAGCCAAAAAAACTATGATGCTCTCTCAGGCTTTGTATGAACATGGTTTAATCACTTATATGAGAACGGATTCGGTTAATTTGTCTGCTCAGGCAATTACGGCAGTGAGAAGCTATATTGATAACTCCATTGGCAAAGCTTACTTGCCAAAAGTTCCCAGAATTTTTAAATCCAAATCAAGAAATGCCCAGGAGGCCCATGAAGCGATTAGGCCGACAGATGTACGCACACAAGGCCCGGCCTTGCGAGGCAAAGGAAATTTCAACAAAGATCATATCCGGCTTTATGAGTTGATTTGGAAAAGATTTGTGGCTTGCCAAATGAATGAGGCAGTCATGGATCAGACTACAGTTGATGTGATAGCAAGTCGTCAGTCGTCAGTCGTCAGTCGTCAGATAGATTCAGAAAGTCTGAAAGCTGACAGCGAAGCGATACTGAAGACTGAAAGCTATTTATTGAGAGCAACAGGGAGCGTGATTAAGTTCGATGGTTGGTTAAAATTGTATGGGAAAGATGTTGAAGATGAGGGTGAAGAAAAGAAGCAAGCTTTGCCTAAATTGTCTGAAAATGAAGCCCTAAGTCTTATCCAACTTTTGCCAACCCAACATTTTACAGAGCCGCCGCCCAGATACACTGAAGCCTCCTTGATCAAAAAACTGGAAGAGCTGGGAATTGGCAGGCCTTCTACTTATGCTCCGATACTTTCCACCATCCAAGAGCGGTTTTATGTTGAAAAATTAGAGCGAAAATTTATCCCAACTACTTTGGGGATAACAGTAACTGATTTTTTGATGAAATATTTTGCTGATATTGTTGATTATGCTTTTACCGCCAGAATGGAAGATGAACTGGATGAGATAGCAAGGGGTGAAAGAGAGTGGAGACCGACAATCAGCTCATTTTATGAGCCATTTGAGAAAAAACTTGATACTGTTGAAAAAACTGCCCAAAAAGTTAAAATGGAAGTGCAATTTGCAGGAAAGAAGTGTCCCGAATGTGGTAAAGAATTGATTGTGAGAATAGGTAAGTTTGGCAAGTTTTTGGCTTGCAGCGGGTTTCCAGATTGTAAACATACGGAAGGCTTGGAAGAAAAAGTTAATGCTAAGTGTTCTTTGGATGGAGGCGATATTGTTATAAGACACACCCGTCGTGGTAAAACTTTTTACGGCTGTAAAAATTGGCCTGTTTGTAAATTTGCTTCCTGGACAAAACCTAAGTCAGCGGACAGTGGAGGGGATAAAATCCCAGTATAAAATTATACCACATTTAAGAAAAGACTTGTTTTTTTTGAGGACTCCTAGGATAATGCTAGCGTGAAATATATTTTTATTAGTGGTGGTGTTATTTCGGGAATTGGAAAAGGGATTGCTACATCCTCGATTGCGCTACTCTTAAAATCTGCCGGCTACAAAGTTACCCCTATAAAGATGGATCCATATTTGAATGTTGATGCCGGAACTATGAATCCGATCGAACACGGAGAGGTGTTTGTTTTGGATGATGGTACTGAAACAGATCAGGATCTGGGTCACTATGAGAGGTTTTTAGGTGAGTCTCTAGACAAAAACAGTATCGCCACTCAAGGCTCGATATATTTATCTGTAATTTCCCGGGAGCGCAATTTAGAATATGACGGAGAATGCGTTGATGTTGTGACATATGTAACAGAGGAAATCATCAAAAGAATTAAAGATGCAGGCAGAGCAAGTAACGCCGATGTTGTGGTTATAGAAATCGGCGGAACAACCGGCGAATACCAAAATATCCTGTTTTTAGAAGCAAACAGGTTGATGAGATTAAAAAATCCGGAAGATGTTATCCATGTTCATATAACATATTTACCAATACCTGCCTCAATTGGGGAGATGAAAAGCAAGCCTGCCCAAATGTCTGTGCGGGATTTGAATGCTGTTGGGATTCAACCGGACATAATTTTAGCAAGAAGCGAAAAACCGCTAGACCTTTCAAGAATTAGAAAATTATCTATTACCACAGGACTTGAGCCGGAAAATATAATTTCCGCGCCAGATATGGACAGTATTTATAAAGTGCCAATCGGGTTTGAAAATCAGAATTTGACTGAAAGATTGCTTGATAAGCTAGGTTTGAAAAGGGAAGGAAAAGATTTAAAAGAATGGAGAGAATTCGTTGAAAAGATAGATTCAGCAAAAGATACGGTTAAGATTGCAATTGTCGGTAAATATTTTGCAACAGGCGCTTTTACGCTGGCCGATTCGTATATTTCTGTTATTGAAGCGGTTAAACATGCATCCTGGAATTTGGGTTTAAAGCCGGAGATAACATGGCTTGATTCCGGGAAAGTTTTGGATAATGTTGAAATTTTGCGAAAGTTCCAGGGCGTAATTGTGCCGGGAGGATTTGGATCTCGTGATATTGAAGGTAAAATTGCCACCATTAAAATGGTAAGAGAAAATAACATTCCGTATTTTGGTTTATGTTATGGTATGCAGCTGGCTATTGTTGAATATGCTAGAAATGTTTTAGGACTAGAGGGGTCGCACACCACAGAGGTGGATCCTGATACTAAATATCCTGTGATTCATATCATGCCCGATCAGAAGAAAAAAATGCTGGAGCGGGCTTATGGTGGGACAATGAGGTTGGGTGCCTGGGATTGTAAATTAAAAGCCGGCACGCTGGTGCGTAGTTTATATGGAAAAGAGGAAATATCGGAGCGTCACAGGCACAGATTTGAATTTAATAATGACTATTTGGAAAAATTTATGAAGAGCGGTTTGGTAATTGCGGGGACTACGCTTGATGGTCAGTTAGTAGAAATTATAGAGCTAAAAGATCATCCGTTTTTTGTGGGAACCCAATTTCATCCTGAACTAAAATCAAGACCACTTTCTCCGCATCCTTTATTTGTAGGTTTCATCAAAGCTGCTTCAGAAATAGCTTCGTAAGGTCGGACCTTGCATGGGTAAATAATATTCCCTTTACTTCTTGAATTATCAGTTGGAGTATGGTATAAATTATTCATAAACGCCTCACCTAGTGCGCAAGCCCGGTGAGGTTTTTTATTGTTTCATTGTTCTTGTTATAATATTCCTATGTCCTGTATTCTTTTTATAGATGGAGAAAATTTTCTCCACAAAATTGAAGAGGTTTTAGAAAAGGAATCAGTAGAATTTGATAAAGATGAAATTGTAGATATTAACTTTAGGAAATTATTTGAATCTCCATTAAAAGGTTTAAAGGTAACAAGTAAACTGTTTTATGTTGCTAAGCTTCACTTACATCCAGATACAAAGAAAAAATCAGAAGAATTAATAAAAGTACAAAGGAAATTAAGAAATAATTTGGTTAATTTAGGATATGAATTTATTATTGCAGGAAATGTTAGGTCTCAAAAGGTTGGTGCTAAGACTATCTTCAGGGAAAAGGGCGTAGATGTAAAGATTGCGGTAGATATGGTGTCCATGGCATGTGATAAAAAGCTAGATACAGCTATTCTTTGTAGCTCAGATTCAGATCTTCAACCGGCTATAGCAGAACTTCAAAAAAGAAATGTGGAAGTTATTTATTTGGGGTTTGAGATGAGTCCTAATAAAGGTTTAACTTATACTACAGATAGAACAATTCTTCTTCGTAATTCAGAAATTCTAGAAGTTTTTAATTCAAAAAGAGTAATAAAAAGGAGATAATTAGGATATGAACTTACGAATGGGTAAATTGATTGTTATAGATGGGATTGATGGATCCGGGAAAACCACCCAGATTGAACTTTTAAAACAAGCTTTAGCTTCGCAAGGCGTCCCCCTGGAGGCTATCAGCTTTCCCGGATATGAAGATAATATCTATGGAAAACTGATTAAAAAATATCTGGAAGGGGAATTTGGTTCTATAGACGAGGTTAATCCATATTTTTTAGCTTTAGCCTATGCTGGTGATAGGGCTTTGGCAAAAACCCAAATTGAAAAGTGGCTTGCTGAGGGAAAACTGGTGATTGCAAATAGATATGTTTCTGCCAGCAAGGCCCACTTGGGAGCAAATTTGCCGGAAGAAAAAAGGGAAGAATTTATCAAATGGTTGGATGAACTGGAATACCAAACCAACGGTATGCCCAAAGAAGATTTGACAATACTTTTAAAAATAGATCCAAAAGTCGGACAAAAAAATGTAGAAGGAATTCATGGGTCCGATATCCATGAGGAAAACCTTCAGCATTTAGAGCAGGCAAATAAAATATATCTAGATCTTGCAAAAAAACAAAAGAATTGGTATGTTGTGGACTGTATGAAAGATGGAGATATGCGGGAAAAAGGCGAGATTCATAGTGAGATTATAGGGAAGATAAGCATATGAAATATAAAGTACAACTTGGACTAATAATTTTATTGGCAATTTCCATCCTTTCGCTTCTTCTTTCCATGGGAGCGAGTCCTGACATGCCGCCTTTTTTTGCATTAAAAAGAGTTCAGGAAAATATATTCCTTCAGTTGAAATCAAATCCGACAGAAAAGCTTGACTATATGAGCAGTCTTTTAAATTCCCGTTTGGAAGAACTGCAAAATGTTGTTAAAAATAAAAATTATGATTATGTGTTAAAAGCTTCACTGCGTTATTCAACTTTGGCAGGCCGGATTACGGAAGCAGTTACTGAGAATAATTTGACTGATAAAGTTGAAGCCATAAAAAACCAATTCCTGGAGCATCAAAAAATCCTTGATAAATTGTATGTGGCATATCCTAAAAATATTCCGGATAATGTGGAATGGAAATATATTCAGGATGATTTTAACTATTTAAAGTTATATCTTGATAAATTAGAAAAAGTCAAATAATTATACCTTCATTTCTTCTTAATCTCTTTTCCGAAAGCTCCAGGAGATTGAAATCTTATATAATTTATGTATAATCCTAAGTCAAATGTCAAATCCAGAAAACCGAGGAGACTCCCTAGAAGGATTAAACGGGGCAGATATAGCTAATGCTTTGAATGAATTTTTTTTAAGCGGAGGATTTCTGATAGCTCCTTCAGAAGATCCGCTTTTGGTTTATGAAAAAATTAGCGAAAACACAGATAGAAGAAGTATGCTTATGGAACAGTTTGTCTCGTATCTTGTTCATTTGGGAATAAAGGATAATCCTTTGGAAGATACCGTTAACTATATCCCAAGGTGCTTGAATAATTATCGTAATAATACATCCTTGAGGTTAAGACATAAAAATGCATCAGAAACGGATATAGCTTTAGTTGAGGGTTTAACGCTACAAGATGTTGCCTTATACGCTAATCAACAATATAGAGAATTTAATGACAGACTGGCTACAATGTCTGTAGGTAGTTCTGAACACAGGAAAACTTTAGGAAAGGCTTGTTTCTGGTCTATGATAGACGAGAGGGTTAGTCTAGCTACAAGTTTGAATTTATAAAAACCTTCCCCATTTATTTGAGTTTAGGGTGTTATCTTTGTATAATCTGTTAAATTTGTTAAGACCTACATGAAACTATGATTATTGCAAAATTTGGGGGAACATCTGTAGCAACCGAAAAGAGGATTTTGACTCTTTGTAATATTATAGGCGCGGAGCTTCTAAAGAAGCCGGTTGTAGTGGTATCGGCTTTATCTGGCGTAACTGATTTACTATTGTCCGGGGGAAGCATAAGCAAGATTAGAAAACTACATAAAAAATTAATAGAAGGCTTATGGAACGACAGGAAATTACAGAAAAAAACCCTGGATTTTATCGATAATCAGCTTAAGCAGGTATCTGTGCTCAGGACGGTTGAAGAGCCTAATTTTAACCAGGAATCCCTTGACAAAATAGCTTCATACGGGGAGATTATGTCATCATATATTATTGCCCAAGCTTTAGAAAATAAAGGAATAAAGGCTACCCAAGTTATTGCTACAGATTTAATTATTACCAATAATAATTTTGGTTCGGCAGAATTTCTGGTTGGTCCAACTAAGAAAAATACCAAAAAGGTTTTGCTCCCTTTGGTAAAAAATGGAATAGTTCCGGTGGTCACTGGATTTATTGGTTCAACAAAGAGCGGTCAAATCACAACTTTGGGAAGAGGCGGGTCGGATTACTCAGCTTCTATTATTGGGTTTTGTTTAAAAGCTTCCGAGATCCAAATTTGGACTGATGTTGACGGGATATTTACTGCAGATCCGAAGATTGTAAAAAATGCTAAGCATTTACCGGTTGTTTCATTTAAAGAGGCTTCTGAACTGGCTGCATTTGGGGCCAGGATTTTGCACCCCCGGACCATCCGCCCGGCTATCAAAGCAGGCATTCCTGTTAAAGTCTTAAATACCCTGAGTCCCAAAAATTACGGTACTTTAATCGAAGAAAAAAGCAGCAGCATAAGTACAGTTAAGGTAGTTTCCTTTAAACGGGGGATAATCTTGGTCAATATTTATGCAACTGAAATGCTTTTTCAGAAAGGTTTTTTGGCACGGGTTTTTAAAGTGTTTGCAAATCACGGCATCTCGGTAGATTTGGTTTCAGTATCAGAGGTTAGTGTTTCGATAACTTTAGACAATAAAGAAAATTTAGAAAATGCGGTAAAAGAGATAAGCAAATTTGCCGCCGTAACAATTTTTAAAGATTTGGGAATGGTGTCTTTGATTGGTGAAGGGATAACACTATCCAGCCGGACTATAAAGCAGGTTTTTGAGATTTTAGATAAAGAGAAGATTCTTATTAAGATGATTTCTTTAAGCGGCGCAAATATTAATATTTCCATTGTTGTAGAATCAGACAAAGTAGAAAATGCAGTAAAAGCCCTTCATAATAAATTATTGCTCAAACAAATTATTCAAAATTTGCCAAAAAATGATACAATTGCCCCGAAAGAAACCAAATGAAGATAGCGTTAATAGGTTACGGAAAGATGGGGCATGAAATTGAGGATCTGATTCAAGAGTCAGGCGCCCACGAAATTATCTCAATTAGTTATAAAAACCCGGCAGAAAAATTGGATAAGGATGGAATTGCTAAAGCTGATGTTGTGATTGATTTTACTTCTCCGGAAATTATCGTTAACACGATAAAAAAAATTGCCGGAATGGGTAAAAATATGGTCGTGGGAACAACCGGCTGGTACGGCGAGCTTCGCAAAGTAAAGGAAATTATTAGAAAATCAAAAACCGGATTAATTTATGCCCGGAATTTTTCCATTGGAGCAAATATCTTTTTTCAATTAACTAATTTTGCAAGCGCCCTTTGTGATAAATATGGTTATGATGTAGCTGGATTTGAAATTCATCATGCCGGTAAAAAGGATAGTCCTTCCGGTACTGCTAAAAAGTTAGCAAGTATCATTATGAAAAACTTTTCTAAAAAGAAAACACTGGAAACAGGAAGATTAGATAGACAAATTAGAGAAGATGAATTACATTTTGCATCTTTGCGAGCCGGCCGCAATCCTGGTTTCCATGAAATTATTTTTGACAGCAGTGCAGATGAGATAAAATTAAGCCATAGCGCACACGGAAGAAGAGGCTTTGCAGTTGGTGCAATTAAAGCCGCAGAATTTATTAAAGGTAAAAAGGGAATTTTTGAGTTTGAGGAAATTTTTACAAAACTATGAAAAAATTTAAAGGGGCAATTACTGCTATAGTAACACCATTTTTAGAAGATGGTGAGCTGGATTTAGAATCTTTAGAAAACTTGGTAGAGTTCCAGATTAAAAATGGGATTTTTGGTTTAGTTCCTTGCGGTTCAACCGGCGAGGCAGCTACTTTAAGTGACGAAGAAAAAGATTTAGTCATAAAAACTGTAGTTAAAAAGGTCAGAAAAAGAGTTCCTGTTATTGCCGGGGCCGGCAGTAATGATACAGTAAAAGCTGTAAAATTATCTCAAATCGCCGAAGAAGCCGGTGCAGACGCTCTGCTTCATGTAACCCCTTTTTACAACAAACCTACCCCAAAAGGGCTGGTGGCGCATTTTAAGGCAATTGCCGAAGCTTGTGATTTGCCAATCATTTTATACAATGTCCCCGGCAGAACAGGACAGAATGTTTCTGCAGAAACTACCTTAAAAGTTGCCAAAGAAGTGCCGTCTGTTATCGGAGTAAAGGAGGCATCAGGTAATATCACTCAGATAATGGATATTTGTAAGGGCGCATCAAAAAGTTTTTGTGTACTTTCCGGTGATGATGCAATGACTTTTCCTTTAATGGCGCTTGGCGGAGACGGGATTATTTCCGTTGTTTCTAATGAAATCCCGAAAGAGATGTCGGCATTAACAGTTGCTGCACTAGCCGGCGACTGGAAAAAAGCCAGGAAACTGCATTATGAATGGCTTGATTTAATGAATATCAATTTTGTAGAAACCAATCCTCAACCGGTGAAAACTGCCTTGGCTATGATGGGTAGAATCAAGGAAGTTTTTAGGCTGCCGCTTGTTGAAATGGAAGAGAAAAATAAAGAAAAGCTCCGTGAAGTTTTAACCTCACATAAACTCGTATGAACAGAGATCCTTCGCTAATCACTCAGGACGACAGGAGTGTGTTGGTATGAAAAAGATCTCCGTTGGTATTTTAGGCGCCACCGGTATGGTTGGCCAACGTTTTATCACGCTTTTGCAAAATCATCCATGGTTTGAGATTACTGTTGTTGCCGCATCGCCCAAATCAGCCGGTAAAAAATACAAAGAGGCAGTTGAAGGCAGATGGGTGATGAAAGAGCCGATTCCGTCAAGAATTGCCAGTCTTAATGTAGATGCCGTAGAAGATGATTTAGATAAAATTACCAAAAAAGTTTCTTTTGTATTCTCGGCTCTGGATCTGGAAAAAGAAAAAATTAGGGAAATAGAAAACAATTTTGCAAGCCGCGGCATTCCGGTTGTTTCCAACAATTCCGCACATAGATGGAGCAAAGATGTACCGGTGATTATCCCTGAGATCAATCCGGGTCACCTTATACTTATAAAACAGCAGCAAAAAAACCGCGGATGGAAACAAGGATTTATAGTAGTAAAACCAAATTGTTCCGTCCAATCGTATGTGCCTTTACTTACTCCGCTCCTTAAATTCCAACCTAAAAAGGTGATTGTGACAACGTTGCAGGCAGTTTCCGGCGCAGGAAAAACTCTTAATACTTGGCCCGAAATGCAGGAAAATATAATTCCATATATTGCAGGGGAAGAAGAAAAGAGCGAAAAAGAACCTCTTAAGATCTGGGGTAATAAAAAAATTAAAATTTCAGCAACTTGTATTCGGGTGCCTTTAAAAGATGGACATATGGCATCTGTTAATATCAGATTTACTAAAAAAGTAACGAAGGAAGAAATATTAAGAGCTTGGAAAAATTTCAATCCCTTAAAAAATTTAAGTTTGCCTTTTTCACCTACTCCCTTTATAACTGTCATGGAGGAAGAAGATCGCCCGCAAACAAGGTTAGATCGGATGGCAGGTTTAGGCATGGGTATTTCAGTCGGAAGATTAAGACAAATTGGACCGAAATCCTTTTCCTTTATCGGGCTTTCTCATAACACTATCCGCGGCGCAGCCGGAGGGGCAATCTTAACAGCAGAACTTTTGAAAAGGAAAGGATATTTATAAAAATGGCAAAGATCAACACAAATTATAACAAGCTTTCTCCCTCCTATGTCTTTTCAGAAATAGGGAAAAGAGTAAAAGTTTTTTCAGAAGAAAATCCTGGTATAGAAATCTTAAAGTTGGGTGTTGGTAATACTACCGAGGCTTTAACGCCAACAGTTGTCAAAGGCCTTCTGGAAGGAGTTAAGAAGCTTTCAAATATTAAAACTTATAATGGTTACGGAGACGAACAAGGAGATACGAGATTACGAAAAGCATTAGCAGGGCTTTACAAAAAAAGAGGCATTTCTCTTTTACCTGAAGAAATTTTTATTAGTGATGGAGCCAAACCAGATTGCGCCAATATCTCTTCTATTTTTGATGAAAGTAGCATCGTAGCAATAGCCGATCCGGTTTATCCAGTGTATGTGGATAGTAATGTTATTGCAGGAAAAAAATTAGTTTATATTGAGTGTACCGAAGAAAATAATTTTATCCCAAGCCCCCCTGAAGAAAAGGCAGACTTAATTTTCATTTGCAGTCCTAATAATCCCACTGGATCGGTAGTTACTAAAAAACAACTAAAAGCTTTTGTTGATTATGCTTTGAAAAACAAGGCCGTGATTGTTTTTGACGGCGCTTATGTAGAATATATTACTGATAAGTCTCTTCCCAAAAGCATTTATGAAATTCCCGGATCAAAAAAATGCGCTATAGAAATAAACAGTTTTTCCAAATGGGCAGGATTTACAGGAGTTAGATTGGGTTGGACTGTTGTACCAATGGATTTAACTTTGGAAGGAGCAGGAAGAGGAAAAATTAATAGCCTCTGGAACCGGCGCCAAACGACCATGTTTAACGGAGCTTCAAATATTGCGCAGGAAGGAGGTTTGGCAGTATTGTCGGACAAAGGACAAAAGGAATGCAAAAAACTGGTTGACTACTATATGAATAATGCAAAAATAATAAAATCCGGCCTTTCTAAAATGGGTTTAAAAGTATTTGGTGGGGATAATGCCCCATATATTTGGTTGAAAGTGCCTAATAATTTAAGTTCGTGGGAATTTTTTGATAAATTACTTCTGGAGGCACATGTAGTGGGAACCCCCGGGTCTGCATTTGGCCCCACAGGTGAAGGATACTTCAGGTTAAGCGCTTTCGGTCATAAAGAAGATATTGAAAAGGCAGTAAAAAGCATTCAAAAGAATTTGAAGTTAACTTAAAATGTCATTCCCGCGTAGGCGGGAATCTAATTCCGAACATGAAGCTGATAATTGGATCCTGCCCTTCGGCGGGATGACATAGGAGTATTATGATTAATAAAACCTTACCATTTTCTAAATCGCAAATTGAAAAAATTATCAAAAAGCATCCTACACCTTTTCATATTTATAATGAAAAAGGAATTAGGGAAACAGCGCGTAAATTTTGTAAAGCTTTTGATTGGGTTGAAAGTGGTGGTTTTAAGAATTATTTTGCCGTAAAGGCTTTACCGAATCCTTATATTTTAAAAATTTTAAAAGAAGAGGGAATGGGTGCTGACTGTTCGTCTTTGCCGGAGCTGATACTGGCAGACAAAGCAGGTATTAAAGGAGAAAATATTATGTTTACCTCAAACGATACTCCGGCTAATGAATTCAAAAAAGCAAAGGAGCTGGGGGCAATTATAAATCTTGATGATATCAGCCATATTCCTTTTTTGGAAAAAGCTGCTGGAGTGCCGGAGATTATTTGTTTTCGGTACAATCCCGGGCCTTTGAGGAAAAGCGGTGTAAATACAATAATCGGTAAACCAGAGGAAGCAAAATATGGTTTGACTAAAAGTCAGTTATTTGAGGCTTACAAGATTATGAAAGATAAGGGAGTCAAGCGTTTTGGTCTGCATACCATGGTGGTTTCCAATGAACTGGATATTAATGCTTTGGCTGAAACCGCGGCAATGCTTTTTGACCTGGTAGTAGAAATTTCAAAAGAATTAGGAATTAGATTTGAATTTGTAAACCTGGGCGGAGGAATTGGTATTGCGTACAAACCAGACCAGAAAGCGGTTGATTTGGAGAAATTATCAAAAAGAATAAAGAAACTATATAAGGAAAAAATTATTAAAAACAACTTGCATCCGTTAAGGGTAATTTATGAATGCGGTAGAATGGTTACCGGGCCTTATGGATATTTAATAACTACAGTTATTCACGAAAAACACACTTATAAAGATTACATTGGAGTTGATGCTTGCATGGCAAATTTGATGAGGCCAGCTTTGTATGGGGCTTATCATCACGAGACTATTTTGGGAAAAGAAAAGGCAGTCAAAAACCATGTCTATGATGTGGTAGGGTCTTTGTGCGAGAATAATGATAAGTTTGCAATTGACAGGAAATTACCAAAAGTAGACATGGGGGACATTATTGTTATTCATGACACAGGGGCGCACGGCTTTGCCATGGGGTTTAATTATAATGGGAAACTACGCAGCTCAGAACTTTTGTTGAAACCAGATGGATCAGTAAAACTGATCAGACGCGCAGAAACAATAGACGATTATTTTGCCACCCTAGATTTTTCCGGAATTTAATTCCTGATAAGTACGATAAGGTAAACCCCGAGGACAAACTCCTCCGCGCCGCTGGAGTAAACAGCCTTCTGCGGGTATGAAATCCATCTTGTATAGATTGGTTGGTGGATACTGCTCTTGCATTTTGACTTTATTACAGGGCATGTCTGCAAATGTAGGATCGAAAGCAACAGTAGGATGTAGATTTCCACTGTCAGATGCAGGAACTCTACATAATTTCCATTCAACTTTATCAGAGCTCATAATTTAATGGCCATATTTACATTTTTTACCTGAAAAGTCAAATTTTTAATGTACGAATTTCCTACTTGAAAGCAATCTTAACTTATAGTAGTATTTAGAAATCTATGTTTACAGCACGTACAGAACTGGTTACAAACTTACATCGCCTTGGTGCTGAAGCATTAAAAGGTGAAAAAATACAGACGAGCTGGGGGGAAAGGGCATACATAAGTGTATTTTCTTTAGGCCTTTGGCCATTAGTGGATTCAATCCGCAAATTGTTCGATAGAAACTATCTTTCGGCATGGGAGAGAGCTTCCTATAGGAAAAAATTTATAGTGGATCCAGACACAAACCTTTTTGTTATGATTAGCTCTCCAGGCAATCGGCCTCTTTCAGAGTCGCTAATTTTATTTCAGGTGGGAGAAGGAATGCAGCCTCAAATTCAGTTAGTGCCAAGAAATGGTCAGATAGTTGCTCGGCATTGTGAATGGGTTGCCGGTAGAGGACTTCCTAGTCCGCAGCCTGTGGGTACTCCTACTTTAGAGGAGTTAATGAGATTTAACAATGTAGTAACTGCTGCGATAAATTTTCTTGCTTGAATCTTTAATAAATTTCCTACTTGAAAAAAATAAGATAACCAATTAGGATCTCACTATGCCGAAAAGAAATAAAAAATCCACAGTTGGAGATATTTTTGGAACACTTCCTGATTGGGTTTTAAAAGAATACATCAAAAAAGGCATTATAAAAATTGATCCTTTGCCAAAAGATTGGGAGACTGCAGTTGATGAAGTAACTATTGATTTTCATTTGGGATCTAACTTGCGGGTTTTTACCGATGAGGGATTAAATACTATAGATACCAGGTATGCTTCAAAAGAAGATATGGAAGGGATGATGAGATTGGTGAAGTTAAAACCAGGCCAGCCTTTTATTCTAACCGAACACGATTTTGTCATTGCTACAACTAAAGAGCGATTAACGCTTCCTGATAATATTGTGGGGCACTTGCATGGAAAAAGTTCTTTAGCCAGGTTAGGGGTAGTAGTTCATTCAACAGCAGCCAGATTTGACCCGGGTTGGGACGGGCATCCGGTTTTGGAATTCGGGACTTTTCTAAAAGGCAAGAAACTGGTCATTTATGAAGGTAGCCCGATTTGTGCATTTTCTTTTGAAAAGTTGTCTGCTTCTGTTGAAAGGTCATATAAAAGTAGTCCTAATAATAGGTATGGGGGAAGTAGGTTGCCGCAGGTGTCAAATTTGATGGGGAAAAAGAGCAGCTCGTCTGGTCGCAAAAAATCGTTCGCACGGTAGAAACTTGCTCAAGTGTTGCACAAAATCAACAACATTTTTTGACCGACTCAGACTTCGCCGTCTATAAATCAATATGTCAGTACTTGGAATTGATGAAGTTCATAAAAGAATCAAAAAGCACGGATTGATTAAAAATTTAGGCAAAAGAGATTTTAAAAACCCCGAAGGAGTGGGAATTGATCTTCGGCTAGGGGCTGTTTTTAAAATTATAAAAGGCGGAGCTTTTATTGAAGCAGACGGGCAAGATCAGCTGGGAAGAAGAAAAGGGGTAGAAACAAAGGTTATTGCTCGGTTTAAGGAGGGGAAAGTAGAGGAGATAACAATCAAACCAGGACAATATTATTTGGTACAAACTTATGAGGAGATCAATACCCCGTTAGATTTGATGCCGATAGTGCATACCAGAACTTCTCTTTTTAGGGCAGGACTTTTGCTTTTAAATTCTAAAACAGATCCGGGTTATAAAGGACAGCTGACAATGGGTCTTACTAATTTAGGTCCTTTTCCTGTCAAGTTGCAACTGGGGGCAAGGATTTGTAATATAATTTTTTTTAAAATAAAAGGAAAAACAGTTTCCTACAGAGGACAGCATCAAGGCGGGAGAGTTAGTCCAGAAAAGGAAGAAAAACAAGTGTAAGTAAGTATTAAGTAGTATGTATTATGTATAATTTTCATACGTAATACTTGATACAAAATACGTAATACAAATTTATGGCAAGACCTAGATATGAAGAGTACCAATACTTAGATTTATTGAAAGATATCCTGAAAAACGGTGTAGATAAACCTGTATTTAATAACCCCGGAGTAACTATCAAATCGGTTTTCGGAAGACAGTGCAGATATGATTTATCAAAAGGCTTTCCGCTTTTAACTACCAAGAAAGTATTTTTAAGAGGGATTATTCATGAACTTTTATGGTTTATTAAGGGGGATTCTAACATTAAATATCTGCTGGATTGCGACGTCCATATTTGGGATGAATGGGCATATAGAAAGTTTAAAGTTCAAAGTGAAAAGTTAAAAGTTAAGAAAATAATGGCACAGGAAGAATTTGTTCAGAAAATAAAAGATCTACCGGCGAGTGACCCATTTGTTAAAAAATGGGGAGATCTGGGGAATGTTTACGGGGTACAGTGGAGAAAATGGAAAACTTCGGACGGCAGGGTGATTGATCAGCTGAAGTGGGCAATAAAAGAGCTAAAAACTACCCCGTTTAGAAAATCAATTGTAGTATCTGCCTGGAATCCGGAGTTTATTTATGAAATGGCACTTCCTGGAAAGTCCATGGCGTTGCCACCTTGCCATACTCTTTATCAATTCAATGTAAGTAATGGAAAATTATCACTTCAGCTTTATCAGCGCTCAGCTGATGTTTTTTTGGGTGTGCCGTTTAATATTGCCTCATATGCTCTTTTTACACAGATGGTAGCCCAAGTTGTAGGGTTAAAACCTGGAGAGTTTGTTCATACTTTTGGGGATGTGCATATTTACAGTAATCATATAGCCCAAGTGAGGGAGCAGCTAAAAAGAAAACCAAGATCATTTCCCAAAATGAGAATAAACCCAAAAGTTAAAAATATTGATGATTTTAAATTTGCAGATTTTACCTTGGAAGATTATAATCCTTATCCTCCAATAAAAGCAGAGGTAACAGTGGTCGGAGGATTCTAAATTATGAAAGTAAGCATAATTGCAGCGATTGCTTCCGGAAATAGGGCTATCGGCAAAAATAATAAACTTATTTACAGAATTCCTGAAGATTTAAACAGATTTAAAAAATTGACTTCTGGACATGTAGTAATTATGGGCAGGAAAACTTTTGAGTCAATTGGTTACTCATTGCCAAATCGAACAAATATTGTGATCACTCGCGATTTAAACTATTCTCCAGCGAATACAATAGTTACTCATTCATTTGAAGAAGCCGTAAAGATTGCAAAAGAAAAAGAGTATCCGCCAGTTGGCGGAGAAATTTTCATTATTGGCGGAGGACAAATTTATCAGGAAGCCTTGCCTAAAGCTAATAAGTTGTATTTAACTATTGTAGAAGGTAATCCTGAGGCAGACACCTTTTTCCCGGATTATTCGGAGTTTAAAAAGGTGGTTTTTGAATCAGAGTGGAAGGAATCAGCAGGACTAAAATATAGATTTCTAGAGCTGGAAAGATAAATTCTTGATATTAAATTTACTATCAGAGTTTTGCCTGGAATCTTTCAAAACTCCTTCCTAGGTTGAAACGAGATAACGGCGGTAGGGTATCCATATCTAAAGGTTGGCGATATACTTCTAAATGCAATATCCCATTACCTATACCTAAAGCAATATGGTCATCATATTCGTCAAGATAATTTATAGCGATGGCTGCTGGATTTAAAGCTAGTCTAGTAATGCTTCCAGCTATAGGGATTAATCTTACTGCAAAAGTTTCTGAAAAATCTTCACTATCTTCCAAGACTCTTCTGCGAAACCTAGCTAATTGGGCGGCTAGTGTTAGTGGATTATTGTTAGAATCTGCTTCAATAATTAATGGCATATTAGTACAGATTAACTCTCGTAGGATTGATTCGTCATCGATCCTCGAGGTCATACCTTTGTAGGGGGTATATCTAGTGTCTGCTGCTTGAGCTTGTGCCTCTAAATCTTTTGGAATGATCAATTCTCCGTTAAAACTAATACCTGCACAGTGTTCTGGTAAGAACAAAGCACGACCATCGTTTCTAAGCTCTACAAACCAACTCATAGGTGCAAACCATATCACTATTGATTTATGGCGTCAAACCTTATAAAATGCCTTTTATTACACACTCATAGTTTAAGTCTCTGAAACTACAGACTATGAGGAGGATTAAGAGACTATGTACAAATTACCTAGTTTACAGGAATTATTAGAAGCAGGTGTTCATTTTGGACATCAGGTTAGAAGGAATAACCCGCGAATGCGCCCATATATTTACGGAGCTAAAGAGGGTGTTTCTGTTATTGATCTGACTCAATCTGAAAAATACCTAAAAGAAGCCTGTGAATTTGTTTATGACTTTGGAAAGTCGGGAAAAGTTTTACTTTTTGTGGGAACTAAAAAACAAGCAAGACCAATTATTGAGGAGCTGGCAAAAGAGCTTCAGACTCCATTTCTAACTGAGCGATGGATGGGGGGTTTTCTAACGAATTTTTCGGAAATACAAAAAAATATTAAAAAGCTGAAAACTTATTTAGAGCAAAAGGAAAAAGGTGAACTTTCCAAATATACTAAAAAAGAACAACTCCTGCTGGAGCGGAAAATGGGTAAGCTGCAAAGAGATTTTGCCGGCGTAATGGATTTTGCGGGTTTACCTGATGCAATTTTTGTAACAGATGCGGTTTCAGATAATATTGCTGTCAGGGAAGCTAACAGGTTAGGTATTAAAGTTGTGGCAATTGCCGATTCAAATTGTGATCCGACACAAATTGATTATCCAATTCCGGGTAATGATGATGCCATAAAATCTATTAAAATATTAGTAGGGGCAATAGCTCAAGCTTATGGAGAAGGTAAAAAAGAGGCAGGAAGAGAAGCTGTCAAAGAAGCCAAGAAGCTGGTGAAGAAGGAAAAAGAGTCGGAAAAGAAAGAGAAAACAGAAGAAAATGTTTTGGAAGAAGAAGTGGCAGAGGTGGAAGAAAAGATAGAAAAGGAAACGGTAAAGGAGTTTGAAAGAAAGGTAGAATAAGTTTGGTCGGCTCGTCTGGTCGCAAAGTACCGCTCGCGTGACCATGTCGCTCGCTTGGGATTTGTTTCGCGCCAAGCAAATGACTGGATCATGGATGAAGTAGTGCGCTCAACTGCATCACATACTTTGGCTGGCTCAGACTCCACCGCCCTTTTAGAGGTATAGAGGTATAATTGATATATGAATCTTGAACTTATTAAAAAACTAAGAGAGGAAACAGGAGCTGGAATCGCAGATTGCAAAGAGGCTTTAAAAGAGTCAAATGGCAATATGGAAAAAGCCAAAGTATACCTTAAAGAAAAAGGTTTTGATAAGGCCAAATCAAAAGCAGGTAGGGAAGTAAAAGCAGGGTTGGTGGAAACTTATTCCCATGGAGGTAAAGTTGGAGTTTTGGTGGAAGTTCTTTGTGAGACGGATTTTGTGGCAAGAACTGATGATTTTAAAAATCTGGCCCATGAACTGGCTTTGCAAATTGCTTCCATGAGCCCCAAAAATGTTGATGAGCTTTTAAAACAAGTATATATTAGAGATGAAAAAATGACAGTAGATGATTTGGTTAAACAGATCATTGGTAAATTGGGAGAAAATATTGAAGTTGGAAGATTTGAAAGAATAGTATTAGGAGAATAATAATGGCAGGAAGGATATCACCAGAAACAATGGTTGCAGTTAATGAGCTGTTTAGTCAAGGGCAAGAACGTATTGGACGAGAAGTTTGCCAGCTTAGGGATGATTATCCCAGCCCATTACTATCTCAGCGAATTACTGGAATCATACTTAATTTACTGTTTCCAAGATTAAAGTCTAATCGATATGATTACGCTCTTACGATGATAGGAGCATATGGGATGGCAATAGCCCGAAAAGAGACTCGCGGAATCAATAATCTAGGACATATGAGAAGACAGAGAAATCGTTTCCTTGCATGCTTGCCTCGTGATCTACAAGAAGAAGGACTTTCGGCTTATGAAAATGGCTACGTTGAAGGAGTTCATCTAGAAGCTGTGGTGCTTTTACAGGATAGAAATAGGTAATTATGGATCCAGTATTGACTGAACCAAACCAAAAAATAGAAGCGGTTCTTCATCATTTTAAGATGGAGATTACCGGGATTAGAGCCGGCAGGGCTAATCCGGCTCTTATTGAAAATATTTTAGTTGAAGTCTATGGTACAAAAATGAAACTTATGGAAGTGGGGAATATTTCCGCTCCGCAACCCAGTCTTTTAACAGTTCAGGTTTGGGATGTCACTATTTTAAATAATGTCATAAAAGGAATTCAGGAAGCTAATATCGGTTTAAATCCTTCAAATGAGGGTACATTGATCCGTTTACCGATTCCACCCCTTACCGCGGAAAGAAGAGAAGAATTTATTAAACTTTTGCATCAAAAACAAGAAGAGGCTCATGTTTCAGTGAGGCAGATTAGGCAGGATTTTAGGAGCGAATGGAAGAAACTGCAAGAAGAAGGCCAATTTGGGGAAGACGAATTTTTCAGAAGAGAAAAGCTTCTGCAGGAGCTGGTAGATAAAAAGATCGGGGAGATTGAACAGTTAGGGAAAACTAAAGAAGAAGAGCTAACGCAAATATAGCTATCAGTCATCAGTCATCAGTCTTCAGCTATCAGACTGAAATTAAAATAATCTGACGACTGAGAGCTGACAGCTGACGACTATTATGTTATTTTCCATCATCATTTTCATCATAACCTTATTGGTTTTAGTTTTAATCCATGAGTTTGGGCATTTTCTGGTGGCCAAGAAGTTTGGCATTAAAGTGGAAGAATTTGGTTTTGGTATACCTCCAAGGATTTGGGGCAAAAAGATTGGGGAAACAGTATATTCCATAAACTGGCTGCCGTTTGGAGGGTTTGTCAGACTTTTGGGGGAGGAAGCAGATACAAAGGTCTCTAGTCACAAACACCCAGGCAACAAAGATTTTAGGGCAAAATCTGTTGGCCAGAGAATAGCTGTTGTTGTGGCTGGTGTGGTCATGAATCTTATTTTAGCCTGGATTCTTTTTTATACTGTTATTATCGGAGGGAATTTCAGAGTTATTTACCCTGTTGCCGAGGAGGCTGTGTATATTGCAGAAGTCGAGCAAAATTTTCCGGCAGAGAAAGCAGGACTTAAAATCGGAGAAAAACTTATCTCTATTGATAACCAGTTAGTTTCAAGCATTGATTCGGCAAGAAATTTCATAAAATCCAAAAATGGTCTGCCGGTTACTTTAACACTAACGGATACTGATGGGAATCACCCGAGATTAGTCAATATTACCCCAAAAAAATTGGATAATGGAGATATTTTAATCGGGGTAATGTTCAGCCCTATTCCGTTTCGGGAGTATACGAGTACCTCTGAAAAAGTATTTTCCGGGATAACCTACTCTTTTGATTTAATAAGATTAACTCTTGCGGGGTTTGGAAGGTTGGGGAGTGATTTATTTTATGGAAATTTTGGACAAGTTTCAAAATCCGTAAGCGGGCCGGTAGGGATGGCTGCAATTACGAATGATATTTTATCCGTTGGAGCGGCAGCCGTGCTACCTTATGCTTGGTTTGTCGGAATAATTTCCTTAACGCTTGCTATTTTTAATGTTTTACCAATACCGGCTTTGGATGGGGGAAGGTTGTTGTTTTTGCTGATTGAAGCAGTAACTAGAAAAAAAGTAAAAGAAGATATTGAAAGATTGATCCATCAAATTGGGTTTGCTTTACTTCTTGCACTGGCATTGCTTGTGACCTTCTCCGACATCCGCAAACTACTGCCGTAATTTAATTAGTCCAGCTCTTAATTATAGTTACAATATTATAGTTACAATCAATCGCTCGGGCGATCAAATGTAACCTAAAAAATTATCTAGGCCACGATACATCCAGTACGGTTTAAAGTCAATTGAAAGGCTCATATAATGGCTGCTACATGCGCAGCTTTAAAATACTTCCGGTAGAGATGAAGGTTAGGGATTTTAACCTATCTA
>JAQUSJ010000003.1 GCA_028715175.1 Candidatus Daviesbacteria bacterium | reverse complement strand
CATATTTAATGAAAAGTATAATCAGAAAAGATACCACCACTCCTTGCATTACCAGACCCCGCTAGCTTATATTAAAAGTTATCTTGAGAAAGGAGGACAACCGTTCTCTATCTAGGTGGCCAAGACACTAATTTGACAATAAAATTATTATTTGTTAACCTATAAGGCATTAATATGTCTAAACCTGACTTTGAACCTATATCTAGTCCATACCCAGATAGGGGGGGTAACTTACCTCTAACTACAGACACTGAAAAAAGCTTCCGCTCAACTCAAATAAGCATATTTTCAATACTTCAAGGAAGATGTCGTACACCTCATTCCAAAATAGCAAGAAGAGGAAGCGAGTTTCGCTGGTCAGGTGATCTTACGGGTCATCTGAATGCAACCAAGAGAGGACTACGCGCCGAGATGATGGAGAATAACGAGAAACAACGCCAAGCTTTATTAGATGACTTAAACCACGCATCTAGATTACCAGATATTTCAACGTTTAAGTAACTCTGAACTCTTAATTGCCCAGGGGGTATAATTTTGGGGGTTTTTCTCAACATCTTTTAAAAACTCTTCTTTATCCATCCATTTGCATTCATAACCCATATCAGGATTCATCTTAACCACTCCATCGTATTCCCCCACTATCATCGCGCAATGTTCATTTTCGCAGAAAAGAGGCTCCGCCTCATTCTCACAAAAATTACCCTGTATTGTATGGTACGGAGCAAAATAATTAAAAAATCCCAAATTTTTAAGTGGGATTTTATCTTTGATGCCGAACTCTTCTTCCAAACATCTCCATGTTGCTTCTTCTAAAGCCTCATCAGATCCATCCTGTTTATGTAAAGGGTGGGTGGCACCTGTCATATCCCAGATATTATCAAAAATTTTATGTTTTCTTTTTTGGAGTAACACTTCTCCTTGGGAATTTTGCAAAAGCACAGCAATTGCCAAATGCCTTCTGCCTGATCCTTTATGACCCTCTTCTTTGGGAATATACTCCAAAAATTTACCGTTATCGTCTACTGCTAAAATAACCTGATCATCCATAAAGAACGATTATACATGGCCTTCCAGCAGAAATACAACCAGATATACTACTAAAACACCTGAAAGCAACATGACTGTTTCCCAAAAAGCTATTTTTTGATTCTCGTGTAAGTGAATCTCGGGGATTAAGTTTGCTGCCGCAATATAAATAAAAAAGCCCGAGGTTAAGGCTAAAATTACCGGCAGTAATCCTTGTATTGAATCTTTTGCCAGGTAAGTCAAAATTGCGCCCGCTAAAGCTGCCAAGGCACTATAGAAATTTATCATAAGCACTTTTTTTCTTGGAATCCCCTTATTAAGCATCAAACCAAAATCCCCTATTTCTTGCGGTATTTCATGCGCAGCTACAGCTATAGCTGTTACTATACCCAAGGGAATACTGATTAAAAAAGTTGCAGCAGTGGCTATACCATCAATGAAATTATGCAAACTGTCCCCAACTATAATAAGCGGCACAATCGACCTTGTATCTTCATGATTCTTGCCGTGACCATGATGATGGATAAATCGTTCCAGCAGAAAAAATACTAAAATTCCCACCAAAGTCCAAAGAAAAACATCTACTTTATCTTGCCCAAGTTCCTGAGCTTCCGGTAAAAGATCAAAAAAAGCTGTTCCAAGTAAAGTTCCGGCAGCAAACGAAGCTAAAAAATGGGAGATTTTAATGGCAAATTTTTCTTTAATCAGAAGCAATACACCACCTATTAAGGAGACTACACTTCCAATAAAACTGAAGACCAATATATAGGCTAAGATATCCATTACTGACCCAGTGCGGTTTTAACTGCAGATTCCATATCTTTATAAGAATAAGCGCCGGTAAACGGGGTGGCATTGAGGAAAAATGCCGGAGTCCCGGTTATTCCCAATCCTTGTGCAAGCCCTACATCAGTTTGTAATCTACCATCATATTTACCTGAATCCAAACAGGATTTTAAAGTGGCAGAATTGACAGCAGATGATAAAAGATTTGCCACATCTGCGGATTTGCTTTTATCATTCTTGACTGTGTTATTCAGCAAATCATATCCTTTTGAACTCATGAGTAAATCATGGGCTTCCCAGAATTTACCTTGTTCGAATGCACAGTACAATGCTTTAGTACCCATTTCCCCGTTGCCATGACCTGGAGTATAAATCCAGGCAAAAGAAGCAGAACCATTTTTGACCAGTTTTTCTATTTCCGAAACAGGTGCAACATATGTTCCCCCGTCTGCCACCAAAGTAAAGCGGGAACCGGCTTCTTTATTAAGCTCCGGATTTTTACCGGTAGCAATTGAACAATAAGGGCAAGAAGGATCGGAAATTTCCAGTATAATAAGTTTTTTGTTGGTATCACCAAATTTGATCTGGCTTTCAGAAAAGGCTTTTTTAACAGCATCCAAGGTAACTGTGGGTTGTTGGGGTCTGGCAGCAGGTGAAGCAGTAGGAACAGGGGTATTTGCGGCAGTCCCAGCATTTTTTGGACCTATTTTTATAATGCCTCCTGCTATAAGAATGGCAACAGAGATTACAATAGAGCCAATAATTACTGCCTTCGGGGTTGTTAAAAAAGTGTTCTTGCTATCCATGAATACCTTAGTCTAAAGAGAAACCTACTTTCTGTCAAGAACAAAAAGCGGCGAAGTTCAGTGTAAACAAAAAATGTTGTGTAGTTGAGCACATTTACCTACTTCATGATTCAGATGTTTGCATGGCGCGAAACAAACATCAAGCGAGCGATTTGGTTGCGCGAGCGGTTTTTTGTACACGAACGAGCCGCTTATTAATTAAACTGATTCTGGGCTGATTCCAGACCTTTTTCCAAAAGCAAATCCAAAGCTTTTATGGCCTGCCTGATCATATGTTTAACTAAAGTTTTTTCTTTAGGCATAAATGGCTCCAGGACAAATTTTTCGGCAGACAAGCTTTGACCTTTATGCTCCCCGCTTTGAGTTCTTAAATTCCCAATCCCTAATCTCACCCGGATAAACTGATCTGTTCCTAAAGCTTTGATCACTGACTCCACCCCATGATGGCCTGCTGCTGCTCCACCCATTCTTACTTTAATCTTTCCCAAAGGCAGATCCAACTCGTCATGAATCACAATCAAACTGGTAGTTGGTAGTTTGTAGTATGTAGTTAGGAGTTTGACAGCCATACCTGAATTGTTCACGTAGGTCTGAGGTTTAACTAAAATTAACTCCTGAAGTTTAATAATTTCTGATTTAAATTTCTGATCAATTGTAAATTGTACATTATCAATTATACATTTCCGTGCGAACTCATCGACCACGGCAAACCCCAAATTATGCCTGGTTCCCGCATATCTACTTTCCGGATTTCCTAAACCCACAATAAGTTTCATCGGTAAAGATAGCGAAGTCAGCAGCAGTCAAAAAATGTTGAGGATTTTGTGCAGATAGAACCAAATGATATTGAATCTGGCTACCACAAAATCCTCACAAGCGAGCAACGATACTAGCGTGCGAGCGATTTTTTGCGCGCTGACGAGCTAACTTCTAAGCATTAATTGTATCACTTCTTCATCTGAAACAGGTAGGAACTGCTGGTAAAATTGGCCTACGGCCTGGAAATATTCAGGAATCTCCAATACTACCAGCTTTCCAACCTCATTTTCCACTTTATCCAAAGCCTCCTGGCTTGCCACTGGCACAGCCAATATTACCTTTACCTCATGCCTTTTTAGGTATTTAACAGCAGCAAGAGTAGTGGAGCCGGTAGCCATGCCATCATCTGTTAAAATGACTGTTTTCCCGGAGATATCAAGAGACGATCTGCCTTGTCTATATAGTTTTTCCCTTCTTTTTAATTCTTTTATCTCTGTACCAATCTTTTGTTTTAAATCTTCAGGTTTTATTTTAAGTTCATCCAAAAGTTCCTGATCCCATACTACTTCTCCGTCCGGATCCACAGCCCCCAGAGCCAATTCTTCCTGGTTTGGAGCGCCAATTTTCCTGGTAACTATGATATCCAATGGCAGATTTAATTGTCTGGCCACTTCTGCCGCCACTACCACCCCGCCTCTCGGGATACCTAAAACCAGATCAGCCTTGATGTTTTTTAGCCTCTCAGTCAATAATTTTCCAGCAGATTGTCTATCTTTAAAAATCTTCATTTCAATTAAAACGAACAAAATAAGCGAGGGGTGACGGCGAGAAGGGCATCCCGACGCGTAGCCGCAGCGAGCATAGTCGAGCGAGGATGCACGGCGGGATATCGAGCCGGCAGGACCCCGAGCGAACCAACTCTTTAATCAAACAACTCCAACTGCGGAGTCTCTTCCTCTTTCGGTCCAGCTTCACTACCCCAAATCTTCACCACCCCATACACCCCATCATACCCAGGATCAATTACCAAATCCCCGCGCCTTACTTTATCCACCCCTTCTGCAATTTTCGAACCGGACACTTTGGCAATTTCCCCTGTGTCAACTTTAGTCAAAATCTTAATCTCTCCTCCCAATAAATCTGTTAACTTTTCATACTCGTTTAAGACCTTTTGGGTTGTTGGAGCAGTATTAAAACTTTCTGCAATTATTTGTAAAAGAGGCACCAGCATCCTATATCCTGCTTTTTCCGGAAACGCTTTGCTTTTTATTATTCCTTTTACATTATCAATTCTCAATTCTTCATTCGATCGCAAAGCTAACTTCTCCACCCTCTCCATTACTCCGACAGTTAATCCCCGACCGCACTTTGGACAAATTGCGCCTTTTACCTTTGTTTCTTCGGGTGAATATTTTATATTACAATTGCGATGCCCCGTGTAATGATACTTCCCCTCTTCCGGATGAAATTCAATAGTACCGGCAATTTTCTGATTTTTTATAGCCTCAAATAACCCTTGATATCCCTGTTCCAATCTTTCATCAAATACCGTTGCTTCCCTGCCTAAATTAGGCAGTGAGTGGGCATCGGAACAGGAAATTATTGACCGGTTATCAAGTTCTTTTATCCGCCAGTTCATGGCCGGATCAGAAGATAGCCCTGTTTCTATTCCATAAATATACTCTGTTAAATCCTCAAAGCATTCTTCCAAAGAGTCATAACCAGACTCTGAACCAAAAATCCCAAACCAGGGCGTCCAGGCATGGGCCGGGATAAAAATGGCTTTTTCGGAAATCTGTAAAACTATACTTAAAAGATCTTTTGAGGAAATCCCCACAATCGGCCTGCCATCAGAACCCAAATTTGCATGGCGTGATAGCAGCTCTTTTTGAAATCTCTCTGCGGATGCAAAATCAGGCAACAAAATAACATTATGTATTCTCCTACCTTTACCTTTATGAGAATAAATTGAGGCCACCTCAACAGATAAAACAAATTTTGTTTCCGAACCGTCATGAATTAAAAAACCTGAACCGTCTTCTTTAAGTTGGTTTTTAAGTTCGATAAACCAGACAGGATGCAAAAAATCAGAAGTACCTAAAACATTAATACCTTTTGTCTTCCCCCATGCAGACAAAGTAGGTATATTTAACTTCTGGGAGCAAGCCCTTGAGAATCTGGAGTGAAGATGCAAATCAGCTACATAAGCCATAGTGGGATTTTACCACATTACTTTTTAAACTGCTGTTTATACATCTCAATCAACTCTTTCACTGTTGTGGCATCCTCTGCTTTTTTGTCAGCTTCGCGGAATTTCACCAGCCGGGGAAATCTTAGGGCATAGCCAGGTTCTCCGCCAGCTGGCGGACCCTTTTTTCCGGCAGTATGTACAGGAGAACGGGTAATCTCATCTGCCAAAACTTCAATCACAATCGAGGGTTCAATCCAAACACTGGGGGTCAAAAGAGAATTCACCCTGGCAGGTTTGTGCAAAACCTTAATTTTATCCGCTCTTTTGTGTATTTCTCTCCATTCCTCATCTGTTAAACCGGTGCCAATTTTGGAAACTGTCACAAATTCATCTTGCGACTCATCGTAAACACCCACAAGCAAAGACCCGGCCCCGAACCCGGATCTTTTTCCCTTGCCAAAAATGTAACCTAAAATCACGCAGTCAATGGTATCCTCTAGCTCCCCTGCAGAATGTCTCTTCAGTTTAACCCAGTTAAAATTTCTGGCCCCTGCCTCATATTTTGAATCCAGTCTTTTGCAAACAACCCCTTCCAAACCTTTGGAAATAGCATCATCCAAAAGTATTTGCAGTTTTTTTCCGTCTTTTACAGTTTCGCCCTTTTCAATAATAATCGTGTCGTCCTGTTTGGCAATACTTTCCAGCTCTTTTAGTCTTTCGTGAAGAGGTAAATTAATCAGAGATTTGTTATTTTTATACAAAATATCAAAACAAAAAGCTTTCAGGGGGATCTTTTTTGCCATTTCAGAAATGCCGTATTTTCTACGTCTTTGGGTAGTTTCCTGAAAAGGCAAAAATTCATCAGACAAAGGGTTAAAACCAATTGCCTCACAGTCTAAGATTGCAGTTTTGGCTTTAATCTGCACCGTAGTCCCTTCTACAATCTCCGGAAACATTGCTGTTGTTTCCTCCAAATTCCGCGAAAAAAGCCTGACTGCTTCTCCATCTTTGTGGATTTGAACACGGAATCCGTCCAGCTTTCTTTGTACATTCACCTCGCCCATTTTTTCTATGACTTTTTCCGGGTTTGGCAACCTTTCTGCAAGCTGGGACCGTATTGGTCTTCCCACCCGGACTTGCAGTTTTTCAACCGCGACAAGTCCACCTTTCCATAAAGTTTCCCCAATCAAACCTAAATCAGAAACCCGGTTATATGCCCCTTCCAAAAGTTTACGTTTGGATCTATCCCCCAATTTTAATTTGGCAAAAGCATCCAAAATTGTCGGGTCCCCAATCCCGAGTCTTGATACCCCGAGGGGAATTCTGACCAGATGTTTAGCTGAAACAGAATCTACTTTTTGCAAAAGACCTACCAACAGACCTTGTTTTTTCTCCACAGTCCCAACCCCTGAAATTTGAGCAATTTCTTTTAATGTCTTAAAAACCTCTGCAACTGTCATTCTGGCTTGTCCAGAATCGATTATGGATGCGCTTCGCTTACCAGAATGACAAATGGTCATCTGCTCTGCCACCAACCCTAAATCACCAACCTTACCATATTCCTCAAGAACGTCTTCCCGCTTCACTCCATATGCCCGGGCTATGCTGGCAGCAACTGTACGCTCTGCCATGCCGATCTCTATCGGTTCATAAAAAGGAGCCACTCGACCCTGGATTAAATAGCAAACTTTACTAACCTCCTCTGCTTTTACTTCTTTAAATAAATCACAGAGAATATCAATTAAAGTAAGTCTGGAAGAAGTTTGTTCCAATTTTTCAAAGTATTCCGCTAATTTAGAAAATAGCATAGTAACAAGTAACTGGTGACAAGTAACAAGCTATTTTAATTCTTTTGCCTTGTTACATTTACTGTACTAGTTACTCCTCAAGATTGTAATAGATTGGGGAGATATTGTAAAATACACTCTCCTTAAGTTATTCTAAAGAAGATATGACAGAATCTCAAACAGAAGATGGCAATAGAATCGATGATCAAAATAATGAAGGACTAGATTTAAGTAATCCTGAGATACAAGAACTTCTAAAAGAAAATTCTGTTGTTGCAAGAATCATTACAGCGAATGGACAGCTTTTTGAACAATTCCGTCCTCAGGTGGACCCAAGAAAGCTTGACGAAGCCAAGTATAGATCTGCTCTACAAATTATAGAGGCTATGGGCTTAGATCCTCTTATTGAGGGATTATATAACAAGAGAGGATTTGATGACCAGCTAGGACGCGAGATCGAGAGAGCTAGGAGAAACAACGCTCCTTTGTCTCTCATCGTATTAGATGCAGACGGGTTTAAACTGATTAATGATACATGCGGTCATTTAGAAGGAGATAGAACTATAGCAGTAATGGGCAGAAGAATTAAGGAAAGTATCAGAATGAATGATATTGGAGCTCATTGGGGAGGAGATGAATTCGGCATTGTCTTACCGGATACTACTAGCGAAGAAGCTCTTGCAGTTGCTTTCAGAGTCTTAAACATAATCCCCTCCGCAGCACCAGACTTTGCAACTCTAACAGCTTCAATAGGTGTGACTAGGTTTATGGAAGGTGATAATGCTCAATCTTTATTTGAAAGAGCAGATAAGGGTCAAAAGGCAGCTAAGGAGTTTGGTAAGGACCAAATAGTCGGAATTGGCCTAGGTATACCAGTTGATGATCTTTCGAAAGAAATCCAAGGAAGGATTACTTTACTTTAAAACATACATAGCTTTTTTGGTACCGCCAGATTTTTTAACCAAACCCTTTTGCCGCAGGAATTTAAGTTCCCGCAAGACCGTATCATCTGAAAAGTCCGGAAAAATTTTTCTAAAATCTTTATTGGACAAACCCTTATGCCGGTGAATATACTCCATAATCATCATTTGCCGCTCATTTAACATCAACTGCTCCCCCAGTTTATCCTTAATCCTGGCATCCACGGAAATCCGTTGTACTTTTTCTTTAACCTGATTGAGTTCTATCGCTACTCCTTCGGTAAAATACTCCAGCCATGGAGTCAAATCCCGCTCATGAGTATCTAGTACGAGCTGGTTTGATACAGCTTGCAGCGTTAAGTAGTACTGCATTGGGCTCTCATCAAAATATTCTTCAAAAGAGAAGAACTTCCTGATATCATAACCATCTAAAAATAAAATGAGGGTGGCAACAGCTCTGGCTACCCTGCCATTCCCGTCTACAAACGGGTGAATCCTGGCCAGCTCATAATGGATGATTCCGGCTTTGATAATCGGATGAATTGCCTTCCCCTCGTCCGAATTGATCCAGTTAACTAAATCTTCCACCAGATATGGTACTTCGGGAGCCGGAGGCGGAGTATAGGAAATTTGCCCTGTTTTGGTATTTTTAACAATCACCTGCCTGATTCTAAATTGCCCCGAAGTTTCTGGAGGTAAAATTTTCTCGGTGGTAAGTTTATGCATTTCCAGTATTGTTTCAATAGTGAAATTGTAGCTGCCTAACCCACCAGCTGGCGGACCAATCTGGATATAAATTCCGTCAATAAATTTTAAGACATTTCTGTAATTAATAACCTCCTGTACATCTCTATCTCTTGCTACAACCTCTTCTCCTTCAAGAACATCTCTAACTTCCTCCGGGGATAACTGATTTCCTTCCAAATGAGTGCCATGATGAATTGTCCTTTCCACCGCCTCTTTTCTAAACTTTGCCTCCCAGGCCGGAACTAAAGGGGCATTCATTATAATCTCACGGCTGGCCTCAACTACGCCGATATCCTTCAGTATTTTATTTGTAATTGTATACTTAGGGATAAACATGATTATAGCTATCAGCTGTCAGCTTTCAGTCGTCAGACTTTAATTTTAAGTCTGATAGCTGAAGACTGATGACTGATGACTGATAGCTATTTTGATTATCGCATTTTTCCCGCAAAAAATCTAATTACCCAACATATTCATCCCAACTTTTAATTTCCAAATCTTCCATTTTTTTAGAAGAAAGAGCAGAAACCAAGAGTTCTGCTGCCTGCACATTGGTTATCAAGGGAATCCCCAAATCCACACAGTTTCTTCTGATAAGATATCCTGCAGTTTCGCCCTGGTTTGATCTTGATTCAGATATATTTATCACCAGATCGATCTTACCGTCTTTAAGAAGGTCTAAAACAGAAGGCGTTTTTCTTTCCGAAATTTTATAGACCCGGATATTTTTAATAGCATGCTTGCTTAAAAATTCAGAGGTATGTTCCGTGGCATAGATTTTAAAACCCAAATGGAAAAGTTCCTTAGCAGATACCAGCAAATCAAGCTTGTTTTTTTCTCCGCCAATGGTCAGGAAAACACTCCTCTCCGGCATCTTAAATCCTGTTGCCAGGATTGCTTTAAGATAGGCTTCTTCCAGATCGTCTCCGAAACAAGCCACTTCCCCTGTTGAGGACATCTCTACCCGCAACCTGGGGTCAGCACCCTTAATCCGGCTAAAAGAAAATTGGGGTGCTTTCACCCCAACATAGTCCAAATCAATGGTATTAAAATCGCCGGAAAGAACTTCTCCAAGCATCACTTTAGTTGCCATTTCTACAAAATTAAACCCGGTCACTTTTGAGACAAACGGGAAAGAGCGCGAGGCTCTAAGGTTTAGCTCGATCACCATAATTTTATTTGCTTTTGCTAAAAATTGGATATTAAACGGACCATTAATGCTTAATGTTTCAACAATCTTTTTGGTGGCATTTTTTACCATTCTGACAGTTTTCAGGTATAGTTTTTGGGGAGGAAGTACGATCGTAGCGTCGCCTGAATGCACTCCTGCATTCTCTACATGCTCAGATATGGCATAAATTAAAAGTTTTCCGTTTTGTCCGACACCATCAATCTCAATCTCCTTTGCTCCTTCTACAAATTTGGAAATTACTACCGGATGCTCCGAAGACACATCTGAAGCGCTCTTAAGATATTTTTTAAGATCAGTGCTGGAATATGCAACATTCATCGCTGATCCTGATAAAACATACGAAGGTCTTATTAAAACCGGATAACCGATTTTTCTGGCAAACTTTAAAGCATCATCTAAACGTTTCAAGCTCTGCCACGACGCTTGTTCGATGTTTAATTTATCCAAAAGTTTGGAAAATTTGTTTCTGTCTTCTGCCCTGTCTATATTTTCAGGTGAAGTCCCCAGGATTTTGTAATCTGCCCGGAAACAATTCATTGCCAGATTATTAGGCACCTGGCCGCCAAAACCCAAAACCAAACTTGCAGATTGTTCGATTTCATAAATATCACTGACCCGCTCAAAGGTTAACTCCTCAAAATATAATTTGTCTGCACAATCGTAGTCAGTTGAAACGGTCTCCGGGTTGCAATTGATAATAATCGTTTGAAGTCCCTTTGATCGCAAAGTTTCCGCAGCCGTAACAGAGCACCAATCAAATTCAACAGATGAACCAATTCTGTAAGGACCTGATCCTAAAACAATAGCCTTTTTAGGATAAGAGGAACTAGGATAAGAGTGAAGAGTCTTTTGTATTTTAGACTCATCACTAGTTACTCTTATCTTATTATCCTCTGTTTCATTTCCATGATAAGTCAAATAAAGATAATTCGTCTTGGCCGGATATTCGGCAGCCAAAGTATCTATGTGCTTTACTCTCGGCACTATACCGTGTTTTTTCCTAAACCTTCTTATTCCACCCTCAGAGATTCCAAATGCTTTAGCTAATAATTTATCCGAGAAACCCAACTTCTTGGCTTCACTCATCACCTTCTTTGTCATCCTGAGCGTTAGCGAAGGATATAATTCCGTAGATATATTCTTCGGCTTCGCCTCAGAATGACAATTTAATAGTTTCTTCTCAAAGGTTACCATTTCCCGTATTTGATAAAGAAACCAGGGATCAATGCCTGTTGCCTTATAAATATCTTCTATCTGCTCCCCCCTGGCAAATCTTTGGGCCACAACAAAAAGCCGCTCTGTTGTAGGCAAAAGCTTGGTATCATCTATATCGTTTCCCAATAAACCATCCTGACCTGTTTCCAGCATTCTGATGGCTTTTTGTAAAACTTCTGGAAAGCTTCGCCCGATTGCCATAACCTCTCCCACGCTTTTCATTTCAGAACCGATTATCTCTTTCGCCCCCACAAATTTTTGTAAATCCCATCTGGGAATCTTGACTACAATATAATCTAAGCTAGGTTCAAAAAATGCGCTGGTTGAGAGAGTCACGTTATTTTTTATCTCAGGCAAACTGTAACCCAAAGCCAGCTTGGCTGCGATATAAGCCAGCGGGTATCCGGTTGCTTTTGAAGCCAGAGCTGAAGATCGTGACAGCCTGGCGTTAACTTCAATAACTCTGTAATCATTATTTTTAGGATTTAAGGCAAACTGGATATTGCACTCACCCACAATCCCCAAATGTTCAATTACCTGCAAAGATAACTTGCGGAGGAAGTGATACTGATAATTATTGAGGGTTTGGGAAGGAGCTACCACAATACTTTCACCGGTATGAATTCCCAAAGGATCCATATTTTCCATATTACAAACAGTGATTTTATTGCCATCTTTATCCCGCACTACCTCATATTCAATCTCTTTCCAGTGTTTTAAGTATTCCTCAATCGCAATTTGTGGAGCTTGTTTCAAAGCAATAGAGACCGTTTTAATAAATTCCTCCTTGTTGTTAACCACCCCGGAACCCAATCCTCCTAGTGAAAATCCCGATCTGATTAGCAGGGGGTAACCTAATTTCTGGCCAATTTTTAGCGCCTCATCAAGGGTTTTTGCAAAACCTCCTTTCGGCGCTTTGACAGCAATTTTGGAAAGTTCCCTGGCAAATAATTCCCTGTCTTCGGTAACTTGGATGCTTCGTACTGAAGAGCCTAAAACTTGTAAATGTAATTTCTTAAATAGCCCTCTTCGCTCCAGCGCCAGACCGCAATTTAGGGCAGTTTGCCCTCCAAAGCTCAAAAAAATTCCGTCAGGAGCTTCTTTTTCAATCACTTTTTGGACAAAATACGCTGTTACAGGCAAAAAATAAATCTTTTTTGCCAAACTTTTCGAAGTTTGAATTGTGGCAATGTTGGGATTGATTAAAATAGCCTCCACTCCTTCTTCTTTTAAAGCTTTTAAGGCTTGTGAACCGGAGTAATCAAATTCTCCTGCCTCGCCTATTTTTAGCGCCCCTGAACCCAAAACTAAAACCTTTCTTAACTTATTTGACATATTTTAGAAACTCATCAAACAAATATCCTCCCTCAATCGGACCCGGGTTTGCCTCCGGGTGAAACTGCACTGCCAAAAACGGTTTACTTTTATGCCTGATTCCTTCATTTGTCCCGTCGTTTAAGTTAACAAACCATTCCTTCCAATCTTTATCCATTGATTTCATATCAACTGCAAATCCGTGATTCTGACTGGTTATCACAGCCTTTTTATTAAATTGGTCCATGACTGGCTGATTTTGACCTCTGTGGCCAAATTTTAATTTGTAGGTTTCTCCGCCTGCAGCTAACGCTAAAATCTGGCTGCCTAAACAAATACCAAATGTCGGAATATTTGCTTCTAGAAGCTGTTTGACAATTTTTATAGTATCCTTTGCCTGTTTCGGATCACCCGGCCCATTTGAAACCAGCACTCCGTCAAAATCCAGCCCACCCCCCCTGTCATTCTGAGCGACTAGCGAAGAATCTATTTTTGATGTCAGCGGATTAAAGTCCCAAGGCACTCTTGTCACTCTTACGCCTCTCTTTACTAAACTCCTGATAATATTTTCCTTTGCTCCACAATCAATTAGAACTATATTTTTTCTGCCTTCACCATAGACTTCAACTTTCTTAGTACTTACATAAGGCAAAATATTTTCTTTGTTAGGATCATAAATCCCAATTATGTCTTCTCTGACGACTGATGGCTGATAGCTGACGACTATCTTCCCCAACATCACTCCATGTTCCCTTAACTTCCTGGTCAGCTCTCTGGTATCAATTCCTTGTATAGCAGGTATTCCTTGTTCCTTAAGCCAATCTCCCAAAGTTTTCCGGCTTTCAAAATGTGATGGGTGATCAATATAATTTTGGACAATTAGTCCCTTAACCTGAATTTTCCCTGATTCCCAAAACTTACTCTCCGGAACCCCATAATTGCCTTGCAAGGGGTAGGTTAAAACCAGAATTTGCCCGAAATAAGATGGGTCTGTCAGAGATTCGGGGTAGCCTGCCATTCCGGTATTAAAAACCACCTCCCCTGAGGTGGTATCCTCTTTCCCGAAACTTTCCCCTAAAAAAACTGTCCCATCGGACAGAACCAGTCTCCCCATCATAATTTAAAACCTTTTTATATTTTTATAATCTTCCCAGAACTAATGTTAGTAATCCTTCTCTAACATATAAACCATTCCGTGCTTGAGCAAAGTAGATTGCTTGCGGACTGGAATCTATCTCTGGATCAATTTCATCTACTCTAGGCAGCGGATGCATAATAACGCAATGCTTGGGTAAAGCTGCCAGCGTGTCTTTATTAATACTGTAAGTATATTTTTTAGCATCACCTTTAATATATTCTTTGGGAATCCTACCAGCAGAAACAATATCTGGTTTAAGTTCAGCTAGCGTTTTATCCAGATTTTTCATATCAATCACCACATCCTGATAGTCCTTATTTCTAAACTCTTTGGGCATCTCCAAACCTTTTGGTGAAACACCATAAAATTTATTACCGGAAAATTTTGCCAAAGCTGAAAACTGCCCATGAAAGGTTCGATAATGTAGTGGATCACCTACAAAAGCTATTTTGAGATTATCTAAACGATTAAAAACTTTTGAAATAGTGTACAAATCCAATATTGTTTGAGTGGGGTGGCTATTGGGACCGTCTCCGGCATTAATCACCGGAATATCAGCTACATCGGCAGCTTTTCTGGCAGATCCAGGCTCCGGGTGTCTGATAATCATCACATCTGCATAAGCCATCATGACTCTGATTGTGTCTGCAAAAGATTCACCTTTATGAATAGAGGTTAACTCTGGGTCATTAAAACCAATCAGACCCATACCTATTTTTTGGGCTGCTGAGGAGAAAGATTGTTGAGTTCTGGTGGAGGGTTCAAAAAAAAGCAGCGCAGCGATTTTGCCTTGGGCAATAGTGTAGTTGGACCTATCGCTTTTAACAAAGCTGGGATCGAACTTTTTGGCAATTTTTAAAATATATAACAACTCTTCTCTGGAAAAATCGTTTATATCTATAATATCCCTGCCTTTAAATTTCATAATGTCATTCTGGCCCCTCGGTCCTGAGTACCTCGGGATCGAAGGACTTGTCCAGAATCTTTTTTAAAAAAATCCGCCCTCTGGCGGATGCATTAAATCATTAAACTAATTAAAAAATATTTCCTAATCATACGAATCTTTTGCTAGTTTAACTACAAAATTACCTCCTGTCAATACTACAAGATTTGACCATACGGGCCAAAGATATTTTGGCCATCAAAAATCAGTTGTCCTCTTAAAACTACTTTTTTAACTTTTCCTTTAACTTTCATTCCTGTAAATGGACTCCAGCCGCATTTTGTTTGCAAGTTATTCTCCTCAATGACATAACTTTCTCCTAAATCTACCTCCACGAAAGTGTCTTTTTGCTCCGGTAAGTCAAAAACTTTTCTGGGATTAGTATAAGTCAGCTCTATCATTCTTTCTATGGTGAGCCGACCATCGTTTACTGCAGTCAGAAGTAAAGGCAGAGTGGTTTCCAGTCCTGGCACACCATACACAGGTTTTTCACCTTGTTTTTCTTCTTTGGTGTGTGGTGCATGGTCAGAACCGATCATATCAATGGTACCATCAATTAGTGCTTGCCAAAGGGCTGCTTGATTATCTTTGCTTTCCAAAGGAGGTTTCATCATCCCATATGGCCCTAACCTCCCCAAATCTTCTTCTGATAAAAACAAATGGTGAGGTGTAACTTCACAGGTAATATTCATGCCTTCTCTCTTGACAACTTTGATTTGTTCTATTTCACGCTTCAGCGATACATGAGCAACATGTAACTGATTTCCAAATTTTTTCGCCAAAGCAATAGCTTTCCCAAGAGTATCCCCTTCTGCATGAACTATGATTGGTCCACCAGCTGGCGGATTTTTTGGCCAGGAGGAAAAAACACTTTCTAAGATCTTATCGTCTTCCATCAGTAAATCTCCGGTGGTCAGATTCATATAAACTTTCAAGCCCCAAACTTTATTTTTTATCTTTGGAAAATATTGAATACTTTCTTTGCTCGCTCCAAAATGAAATCCAACGTCGCAAAAGATTCTGTCTTTTGCCAGCTTGATTTTTTCCTGTAAAGCTTGAGGGGATATGGTGGCAATCGGATTATTCGGCATATCTAATATCATGGTAAAACCACCGGCAATGGCTGCCTTGGTGCCTGTCTGGAAATCTTCTTTTTGGATAGCACCAGGCTCACGAAGGTGTACATGAGGATCAATTAACCCTGGAAGTTTAATGTTTGCCATTTGTTATAATCGTAAGATTACATCTTACTTCTTGTAACTTACAGTATAAGTTATAATGATACTGTATGGCCAAAAAAAATAATAGGCAGTTTATCTTTCATAAAGAGTTGGTAAGACAACTTATCACTTTATCAACCTCTGCTTTTGGTTTGGCAGCAGCGCTGGCCTGGAATGAAACCATTCAGCAAACAGTCAAAGAGTTTATTGAACCAAGATTGCCTGGTTTGGGAATCTTATCTAGGTTCATTTATGCTCTTTTGGTGACAATTTTGGGTATTATTATCACCTTTGAACTGACCCGCTTAGCCCAAAGGTGGGGACTTAAAAAATAACCACGTTCAGTTTACATGAACGTGGCCATCCTCTACTCTCAAAATCCTGGCAGAATCTAAAAAATCTTTTGGGATGTTTTCCAGGTCCACTGTAGCAATAATTGTTTGCTGTTTACTGACTACCCCCACCACATGAGCCCTGTGAGGAGCATCTAGTTCGGAAAAAACATCATCCAAAAGCAGTATTGGTCTTTTGCCTAAACTAAAGGCCATATATTCCAGTTGTAAAAGTTTAAAAGCCAAAGTGGCTATTCTTTGTTCGCCCCGGGAGCCAAAACGGCGAAGGTTTCTACCTGATGTGACAATATCAAAATCATCCCTGTGCGGACCAATTAATGTTGCAGCTGCAGCTACCTCCCTACCGTTTGTCTCAAGTAATCTGTCAACACTCATCTCGCTTGGCTTGTATTCAAACATAAATTCTCCTAATGGTCTTTCCAAAGCATTTATAAACTCAAAAAAAACTTTTCTCTTGTCACTTATTACTTTGGCCAGTTTTACCAACTCTTCTGTCCAGTAATCTAATTCGTTTGGCTTTCCGAACCCTTCTCTAATACGCTTTAATACTCTATTCCTAGCAGTCAGGAATTGTTCGTACAAAGTTAAAGCTTTTTTATAACTGAGCGAAGCGAGGTTAGAGCTGTGCTCATATTCCGGGTCAATTTGGGCCAGCGCCAAATCCAGATGCCATCTCCTAAGACTGGGAGGGCCGGTTACCAAATTGATATCAGCTGGATAAAAAATAACTGCCGGAAGATTTCCAATAAAATCCACAATTCTCCTCCCGATCCCATTAACCAAAACTTTCTTTCTAAAAAGCACGTCCCTAGTGGGTTTGTTGATAATCACCAAAAGTTCAATATCTCCGCCAGTCTTCAACCCTGAGGGGCTCAGACCCGAATGGGCTGACGGACTATCCACCAAAAACCCCTCGATCTTGGTAAATTCCTCCTCTTTTTTTATCAATTCATCTTCTGTTTCCACGCGCAGCGACTTAGCAGTGGAAAGAAGATAAATTGCCTCCAAAAGATTGGATTTCCCGACAGCGTTGTTACCAAGCAAAATGGTCGGTCTTTGGTCAAAGTTTACCTCGAGCGTTGAATAATTTCTAAAATTAGTTAAATTTAATCTTTTTAAAAACATAGTTTATTTCGACGATAGATTGTAGAAAATGGATGATGGATATTTGAGGATGGAAAATAGAAGATGGACAGAAATAATCTATCTTCCATATTCTATTATCAAAATTCTACCTTCTACATTCTATCTTCTATCATCTAATTCTCCCAATGTCCTAACCCTAAAAATTCTCTGACCCGATAAGACAACTCTCTCTTTCTGAAAAAGAGAGAGGGCTTTAACCCAAACAGTCCCATCAATATGATTATTACACCAAGTCCGATAAAAATCGGCCCGGTCCCAAAAACATCTGCCAAAACTCCGGAGAGTAAAATCGGAAGCAGTGATAGCCCGTACATAGCCACACCCAATACTGAAAATACCTTAGCCCGATCTTTTTCAGAAGTGTTTTGCTGTAAAACTGTCTGCGATGGGACTAAAATTGAAATTACAGCAATGCCCAGCAAAAATGATCCTACCATCAACACTTGGCTTAAAGATGGTTGGTAGAAAAATGGCTGTGGTCTGGGATAACCCAGATAGCGAATGGCAGGTGAAATGATTGGGGCAATACCTACAATAAAAGACAATAGCCCGGCAAACAAAATTGACCATCCCACTAATTTTCTTTTCATCAGTCTATTGCCAAATCTACCTAAAATCAGCCCGCCAATCACAATCCCCACCCCTAAAGGAATAACCAAAACATATGTGGCATCAGTAGCTTTAATATGAAGGGATTTTTCCAAAAAGCCCGGGACTAAAACTGCCACAATCCCGATCCCCATTTGTACTCCTGCCAAAATTATTATTGATGTTAAAACTGGAAGTTTCCCTCTAATGAGGCGAATAGTATCCAAAATCTCAATTAGTCCAATCTCCCAAATTCTGCCATATTTCTTTTCCGAAAGGGCACGAATCAGCCTTTGTCCTTGTATATCAGGCAAAGACTTAATAGAAGGAAATTTCAAAGATAATAAAAAGGCCACAGCTAAAGCCGCTCCTTCCAATCCGAATACCCAGTTGATGCCTAAATGATTAAGAAGTGGCCCTGACAGACCAAACCCCACCAGGAATGCGGAATAAAGGGTGACGGAAAAAATGGAGTTGGCGGTAATTAGTTGATTTTTCAAAACTACAAGTGGAATAGCTGAGGCTTCGGCCAAAGCATAAAATTGGCCTAAGGCATTAACAAAAAAAGTAATTACCAAAATGGCCGGCAGAGAAGTTTTTAAAAAAATCAGACTAAAAAAAGATAAGCCCAAGAAAAAATTAATCACCATGATAATTTTACGCCGGTCAATAATATCTACCAAAACACCTGCAAATAAACCCAAAATTACTGCCGGCAGGTAAATTGAAAAAAGCAAAGCAGATACAGCAGTGTTAGAATCTGTTAACTTAAAAACCCAAAGGATCAGGGCAAAATTTAGGGAATTAAAAGACAGTTGAACTAAAATTTGATTAATCCAAAGATTTAAAAACCCCCGGTTTGCAATTACCGAGGCAAATGTTGGTTTTTCACTCATAAATCTGCCCGCCTTTGGCGGGCCAAAGTCCATTATACTACACTCATTTTTGGCATTTGGGGCAAAAATATGTGCCGCGGCCTCCCAGAGTAATTTTTTTGACTTTACCTTTGCAGCCTTGGCAAAGATAACCTCCTTTACCATAAACCTTGGCATAATCCAAAAAATAACCCTTATGCCCTTCAGGATCCACAAAATGTGCTCTGGTTGAACCTCCGTGCGCTATCCCATCCTTGAGTGCTTTAATTATCCCATCGTGTAGTGCCTTAAATTCCCTATCTTTCATATCTCCCACTTTTTTGCGCGGATCAATTTTAGCATTGAAACAGGCCTCATTAGAATAGATATTGCCCACGCCGGAAAGCACAGATTGATCCATAATCGCCACTTTCACAGGCATACGACGGTGTTTTAAAAGGTTCTGTTTTAGTGCTTGCCACGTAAATTCTTTCTCCAGTGGCTCCGGCCCTAAATTTTTAAATAACTTGTCACTTGTCACTTTTCCCCTAAGATCGACAGATCGCAAGCTTTGCTTATCACTAACTCTTACCCAACCAAACTTCCTCTGGTCATTAAAATACAAATGCGACCCATCGGAAAAAGAAAAAATTACCCTGGTATGTGGATTTGGCATCTTGCCTAACATATCCTCTGTCGGATGACCACCTATCATTCTCTTGCCGTCTTCATATATTAATTGACCTGTCATTTTTAGATGAAATAGAATAGTCGTCAGCTGTCGGTCGTCAGTCGTCAGACTTTTTTTGCTTTTAGTCTGATAGCTGATAGCTGAAGACTGACAGCTACTCAGATCCACTCCTAATATCTTACCTTTTCTCCAGATTTTGAGTACAATTTGACCCTGGGCTAAATTAGGATTTCCAATAAAAGATTTTGGGGATAAAATCTGGATTTTTTGGATTTTTAACCCAATAATTCTCTTCTCTAACCCTAACTTTATAGTTTCCACTTCTGGTAACTCTGGCATAGTATATCTTTATAATCCTGAGCGTAGCCGAAGGACTACTTCAGGAAGCTCCGGCATGGAGTAATTTTATCACAGATTATTTATTCAAAATGCCTTCTAAGCCGACTAACAAGTCTTTGGCAGGGAATAGCTAAAACACTTATAAGAGGAGGTGGTGCTACTCGTCTAAGGAACCTCTCTACATCCTCATCATCACTACCATCGAATATCATTCTATTGTAATCATCCCTCTCCTTATCGGGGAACATTCCATTGAGACCACTACCCATGGTTCCCACTACTCTACCAACTACGCCAGATAAGCCTTCTACTGATAATGAAGCCATCTTTTCTCTCTTAATTTAAGAATAAGGAAAATTGGATTTCTTTGTCAACAGTTATTTGATACACTCAAAGGATGATCAATAAGGATGATCAATGAAAATTTTGTCATTTTGGGGTTTGTACTGCAGGCACTAGGCAGCTTGAAGTATCTGATCGAAACTATTCAGGGACGAATCAAACCAAATAAAGTCTCCTTCTTCTTATGGGCTCTGGCACCAATGATCGCATTTGCTGCTGAAATAAAACAAGGGGTAGGTATTCAGTCTCTACTAACTTTTAGTGTAGGATTTTTTCCTTTACTGATCTTTTTTGCATCTTTTTTAAATAAAAAAGCAGAGTGGAAACTGCGACCTTTTGATTTTATATGCGGAGGGCTTTCTCTGGTGGGTCTTTTGCTCTGGTACATAACGCAGGTAGGAAATATCGCTATCATGTTTGCTATCTTGGCAGATGGACTGGCAGCTCTTCCCACAATTGTAAAAACTTATCACTACCCGGAGACTGAAAATGGCTGGCTATACTTAACAGGCGTTATTTATGCACTATTGACCTTATTGACTATAAAAACTTGGGTTTTTGCCTATTATGGCTTTCCTCTTTATATCCTGATTGTTGATTTGATTATTTTCTTACTTGCTCAATTCAAAATCGGCAAAAGAGTATCTATTAAATCAGTTTAACCAGCCTTCCGCTTTTTAGGACTTTTTTAAATATAAAAGTAAAAAAGGCAACTGAGCCAGCCATATAAGCCATATTCAGCAATGTTGCCAGCCAAAATGAATTAAAATCAAACTGGCCAAATTTTAGAGTATACCTCATCCCCTCAAATACATGAGATATAGGTATCACCCAGGCAATTTTTTGAAAGAAGGGTGGCAGGATATTAACAGGATAAAAAACCGCCGCAAAAGGCTGGACAAAAAACGGCAAAATCCAAGTCAGCGGCCCGATTGAATGGCCGTACCTTAAAACCAGGGATACATTAAAAATACCAAAACTGACGGCAAAGATAAATAAATTGATCCAAAGCAAAGCCAGACCAAAACCCAAAGAAGTAATTTGGAAGTTATAAAAAATTCCCGCCATCAGCCACATTGAAATTAAAGCAATAATTATTTTAATAAAACTAATTGTTAAAAGCCCGGTTAAAAATTCCCAAAATGTAATTGGCGAGGCCAAAAGGTTGATGATATTACGATCCCAGATTTCAAACATAAAATTTACCCCGATATCTGTACTGACTTTTTCAAAAACAACCCAAAGTATCATTCCTCCCAATAAAAATGCTGCCAACTGTTGTGACTGGATATTTTGCACATACTTTGATAAAAACCCCCACAGGATTAAAACCAAAACAGGGGAAATAATCACATCAAAAAACCTCTCCAGTTGATGCATGGTGGTAAAAATATGCCTTAAAACTATTGCAAAAACTCTATTAAAGTTCATCTTTAACCCTCTTAAAGTTCATTTGGTCCTTGATAGATGGATAAATACATCCCGTAAATTAGCCTCCCCTGCTTCTACATCTAACACGTTTTGAGTAAGTTCCAAGGGTGTACCTCGAGCCATAATTTTCCCGTGATTTATGAAAATCACATTGTTGGCAATTTCTTCTATCTCCCACATATTGTGTGAGGTATAAAGAATAGTAATATTCTCTTCTTTTTGAATTTGTTTTAATAAATTTATCCCCTTATCCACCACATCAGGATCCATGGAAGCCATTGGTTCATCCAAAAGCAAAAGTTTGGGTTTATTCAGTAATGCCTTACAAAGACTGGCTCTGGCTCTAATCCCTGTGGAAAGGTCGCGGATAGCAACATTGCGCCAGTTGGTCATCTCAAAAATCTGCAAAAGTTCTGTGATTCTTTTTTTGGCATCAGGAACCTCATAAAGGTTGGCATACACATACAAATTTTCCCATAAGTTTAAATTCCAAGGCAGATGAAACTCAGCTGATGCATAATTTACCTGAGTCATAATTTCGCTTCGATGATTCTTAAAATCCTTGCCAAAAATATGGATTTCACCTTCATCCGGTTCAATCAAACCCAAAATACAATAAATAGTAGTAGATTTTCCAGCACCGTTTGGCCCTAAAAATCCTAGAATCTCCCCTTCTTCCAAAGAAAAAGAAATATCATCAATGGCCACAAAGCCATTAAAACTTTTAACCAGATTTTTTACTTCCAACACTTTTTTAGCCATAACTTTTCTTTCTGTCGTCCTGAGGGGGTGAAACGACCGAAGGACCTCTTACGCGAATGCAAGGAACCTTAAACAAGTTAAGAGATTCTTCTCCGGCAAAGCCGGATCAGAATGATAAATATTATTGTAGATTAAATTGAGGCTAAATACCAGAGATTAAGTCGGTTTTACTGAACGGGCTGCGGAGACCTTTTTAGCTCTTTCCAGGAATACCTGCTGGGCAGCTGCTATATTTTCCGATTTTCCTGCCCAAGTTTTGAGTGCTTCTTCCTGCAAGGCTCTACCGTATGAAAAAGACAGCTGCCATCCGGCAGATGCCGGACCAATTCTATTTATGGCAGCCAAATTTTCTGTAGCCTGATCCGGTGTTTGACCTCCGGACAAAAAGACAATCCCCGGCACCTCTTTTGGTACCACTTCTTTGAATGTGTCAATGGTAACCTTGGCAATCTCATTTGCACTTGCCTGAGTCGGGCTTTCTTTTCCGGAAATCACCATATTGGGCTTTAAAAGAGTCCCGGAAAGTTCTACTTTGTAAAGTTTCAACTGCTCGTAAACAATTTTTAATACTTGTACAGTCACTTCTTGGCATCTTTTTAAATCATGCCCCCCATCCATTAAAACTTCCGGCTCTACAATTGGCACCAAATCAGCCTCCTGGCAAAGGCCGGCATATAAAGCCAAGGAGTGGGCATTTGCCAAAATACAAGCCTCTGAGGGCATCCCGTTACCTATTGTATAAACTACTCTCCATTTGGCAAATCTTGCACCTAAGTTTTTATATTCTGTTAACCGCTCTCTTAAACCGTCCAACCCTTCAGTCATTTTTTCTCCAGGAAAATTAGGGATCTCTTTTACTCCCTTATCCACTTTTATCCCCGGAATAATTCCTTTGCTTTCCAGATATTTTGGAACACTCACACCATCAATTGATTGCCTGATTGTTTCATCATATAAAATCACCCCTGAGATACACTCCTCTATCCCGGGAGTGGTAAAAAGCATCTGTCTGTAAGATAGATTGGTTTCCGGATTTGAAGAAACGCCGATTTTATCAAACCTTTTTTGGATAGTTTTGCTTGATTCATCAGCTGCCAGTATCCCCTTTCCCGGGGCAACCATAGCAGAAGCTGTTTGTTTTAGTGTATTGATATCCATTTTTTTTCTCAGTGGTGAATTTTAGTATTTATATTCACACCACTTTTATCAACTGTCAAGGTGGTGACTTGGTGTCCTCCATCTTTTTCTACCACCCCAGGCAGATTAAACCATTTGTTATCTCCGGTGATAAAAGAAACTGATACCAGACAGTCTTCCTTTTTACCAGCCACCAACTCATCCGTGGTCCAGACTTGTTGGTATTTTCTGGCAATCCGGCTGTCGCCGGACCAACCCCTACCTTCTCCTACCGCACCTAAAGCTTTGGCAGCCACAGCTGCCAAAACCCCCTCCTCAAACCCGCCAATACCCATAACTAAATGTATCCCCTTGGTCGTTCTGGCTTGTCCGGAATCTTTTTTGGGATTCATGCAGGATAAAATAGAAGGCAAAAAATCTCCTGCTTTAATCAGAATTAAATTCACTCCAAATTTTTGGCAAGCATTGATTAAATGGGCATTTCTGTCACGGTCCATTACCACCACATTAATCTCATGGGGCTCCACTTTAAACACATCTACCACCTCTGCCAGATTTTCCTCTATTGGTCTGTCAATTGAGATTTTGCCAAGAAGCTGTGGCGGACCAAACAATTTATCCATATAATCAATATCTGAAGGAGTTGGCATTAAACCCTTGTGAGAGGAAACTGCTATCACAGAAACCGCACCAGGAGAATTTAGCTTGGCAGCTTTACTTCCTTCTACCACATCATTAACCATGTCTAGCTTTAATTCGCTAGATGGCGAACCAAAAGTTCCCTCCAAAGCTGCCAGAGCTTCTCCGTATTGGTGAACATGTTTCCTGCCTTCAGACCCCACTACCTCCAAAATAAAGGGTATATCTGTTAAAGAAGCAGACATGGCATCTGCTCCTGTTTGATCAATCAGTTTTTCTCTTTTTATATTTTCTTCTTCATCCAAAATATCTTGGGGAGTAAAGCCTTTTTCCTGTATCAATCTCCAAACAGAAAGTGCAGTCAGTTCCGTGGCGCGGGTAATATGATCTCTAACCTTGACCATAAAGAGTATATCTAAAACTATCCTATACTACCCGCTATTGTCAAATTCTTTTCTACCAATTCCAAAATTTCTTTTTTAAATCTTTCTTTAGAGAATCTTTCAGCATTCATGCGACAGTCCTCTGGATCAAATTTAGAAGCATCAAATTTTTGCAATGCCCCGACTAAATTCTCAACATTGACCATTCCCGCTCCGCCATACAAAATACCGGTTTTACCTTGCCCTGCCGAAGTTTTATGCGTAGGCGGGCCATCAATTACTGTTTCCAAGAAACCTCCGGAGGCAGGAGCGATCACCGGAGTCCCTACAGCTTGAGCCTCAATTGAAGTAATACCAAAATCCTCATCTTCTGATGCCACAATCAAAGCTTTGGCATTTGATAATAGCTTCACCCTTTCTTCATCTGTCACCCAACCTAGAAAATTGGTAGCTGGTAGCTGGCTCGCCTCACTGCGAAGCGGGTAGTTGGTAGCAAGATCTTTAAGATTATTCAATTCAGGGCCTGTACCAGCTACCTTTAGCGGTAATCCTAATTTGCCACAAGCCTCTACCACTACCTCCACTCCCTTTCCTCTTACTAATCTACTTAAAACGAGATAATAGCTATCAGCCTTCAGCTTTCTGCTTTCAGATTGTCTGACGACTGACGACTGACGACTGATCGCTGCTACATCTACCGGCGGGTAAATAACCACACTGTCTCTGCGATAAAATTTCTTTATTCTGGCCTGGACATTCCTGGAATTAGCTACCAAAATATCCGGCCTCTGGGAAACTTCAAAATCATAGATCCTCATAAAGTGATTTATTATTTCTCCCCCAATTCTGGTCCACCAGTGTTTTTTGTAGTTAAAAGAGGTGACATAACCATATAAAAACCTGGGTGGTGTGTGAATGTAACTTATATGCAAAGTCTCCGGTTTGGTAATCACTGCTTTGGCCAAATGAGTAGCTGATGAGGAAGAAATCACCAAATCATATTCTGAAAGATCAAAACTTTCAAACATCATTGGCCCAAATATGCGGAATGGGGAAAGTAACCGGTTGGCAAAAGGGAATTTTTGAAACCAGGAAGTCCTGATATCCCATCCGCCAGCTGGCGGATTAAATCTTTTACCGTTTTCTCCCAGGCTTTCAGGATTGTAATAGGCAGTATAAACAGGAGCATCCGGGAAAATCTCATGTAAAACCTCCAGGACTCTTTCTGCCCCGCCATATTCTTTTAAATAATCATGAACAAGGGCCGCTTTCATTCACCTTATTCTAACATTTCTAAAAGAAAGGCGGGAAATGACTGAAGAAAAATGACCCAAGCGCCGCTGACTTTTTAGCTAGAAATGTTTTACTCTGGGAAAAAGCTAAAGTCAGTTTTTTTCTTTCTCTAACACTTCTAATCGAAGCATAGGATAGAAGAGAAGCAAATAAAAGTAATTTCATCATATCCTGTATACCTCCTCCTGCCTGAGCTGCTGGCCCGGCTAAATCTTCTGCCCCATTTACCTGTTGTACAAATCCCATCACATCTGTGGAAAACTGAGATAAAATAACTGGTTGAGCTATTACAAAAGTAAGATCTTTATAATTGGAAATTTGTTTGTTATCCGGGCCAACATAGCCTAAGACCATTACTCTGGCAGTATATACTCCTGCCGGAGCATTACTGGATAACACCAGTCCGGTTGTTAGCATTATGCCTCTGCCTGCCTCAATATCTCCCATCTCAAAAAGAGCTCCTCCCATCTCAACTCCGTCTTTTATCAGCATAATTTGGGTCTTGGTGTTGTAAACTTTTCCTGTCCCAGGATTTTGGACTTTAACAAAGAAAGTAATTGTGTCTCCTGGATAATATGTTCCGGCATCATTTTTGGCCTCAACCTCGAGTAAACCACCTGATTGCTGGATTTGTTCGCTGCTATCTTTATTTTCATCTGAGCTATTACCCTCTTGAGCGCTGATTTGATCTGGTAGAGAAGTTTCCTGATTGTCGGCAAATTCGCTGCTCCCGCCAATATCTCCATTCCAGATTCCAAAAATATTGATAAATCCGAAAAAGCCGATGGAACGGATAATATTGGTGTTAATAAAATTCAAAAGAGAAATAGCGCTATAAGAGTTACCGGTGGTAATAGAGCCCCACTCCCCTCCAATATAATTTCCTCCGCTGTTGGCAGTAGAGAAAATATTATTCATAACGTAAGCTTGGTTTGATAAATTAATATCACTATAACAAGTAGTTTGGCAATCCTGCCCCACCTGTACCGAACTCAATTGGAAATTACCACCTCCTTCTGACTGCGCAATTCCATCCCAACCCAGGAAATCACCATTCCAAAGGCCGAAGTTGTTTATAAAAAGATAGTGAAAGAGCGCGCCAATAATATTGGCATTGACAAAATTTACTACATTAACCACACTTTGGCTATCACCGGTGGTGATGGTGCCTCCTTCTGCTGAGATAATCTGATTCTGGCCGCTGGTTGCCTCTGAGGAAACATTATTTTCTACTAAAGCCACATTTTCGACGTAACTAATTTGACCATCTTTCCCTTTCTCTAAAGTAAACTCCGGCAGAATTATATTGCCATTAACAGTGCCAAAAATATTAATGGTCACAATATGAATGACCGAATCCACAAAGGTGGTATTGACTTTATTAACCAGTGACACCACAGAGTAAGCATCACCGGTTTTAATGGTGGCCTGTTCTGTGCCAGAAACTGAATTTGCTCCGCTACTAGCCAGTGAAACAATATCATTGGATAAATAGGCATAATTGTTGCCATTAAATACGCCCACATTAATCACTTGATCATGTTGAGTATTTTGGGCAAAGACTGCTTCGGCGATTATATACGGTAAAACTGCCAAATTTACATCTTCCGATACAAAGATATTTAAGGTTTGGTTTATGGCAGTAGAGTTTACCTCGGTTGAATTGACATTATTTTCCGCCTCCACTACGGAAATAGCATCTCCGGTATTGATTTGCGCAGCATGAGTGGCTTCTTCTGGAGCTTGCGAGTCTTCTGAAGCCAGAATACTATTTTGGCCTGTTTCAGCAGAAGTTGAAACATTATTTTCTACTTCTGCGCTGTTTGTTACATCGGCTGGCGGTTCGGTTTCAGTAGAATCCAAAGGCTCGGAGGAAGAACTTGGCTCCGGGGTTGAACCGGCTAACTCAGCAGCCTGAGGAGTAGGCTCAAGAGTAGGCTCAGGAGTGGGATTTATCGTATTATTACCTGTATCTGCTGTCTGATCAATGCTATTTTCTAAAGTAGTATTATTATCAACACTGGTCTCAGAAGATCCCTGGTCAGTCGCAGTGACCGCTGGTTCTACTGCTAATTCTGCAGAATTAGTGGAATTAGAAAAATCCTCTGCATAGACTTGTTGATAAAAGTTACTAAAACAAAGAAACAATAACAGCGTAAAGATTAAACTTTTTCTTAAAATAATAATTAAATTTTTTTTATTCATCTTGACTACCTCACTAACTAAATCTCTGCATTCTCTGTCCCAAGAGAGGGGTTTTAAAACCCCTCTCTTGAAGACAAAAGTTTACGGACTTGTGGTACCAACACCAATCATGTTGGTATTAACCACATTGGTTATTACTGCAGCAGCATCCGCTGCTCCAGTGTTAATACTACCCCCTCCTACCTCGTCTTCAGCCCAAATCAAGTTATCTCCGGTGTTTGCTTTGGCAATGATAATGTTTTTGACTTCGGCCAGATTCTTGATTATCAGACCTGAACCATTATTGTTCTCGTCCTGGCAACCGCATTCATCCTCACAACCACACTCATCCGGACAACACTCATTGTTATCCTCAGTTGGACAGCCACAACTAAGCTCGTTTGTGTTAAGCATGTTGTCTACTAAAGCTGCTGCAGATGCCGCTCCGGTTAAAATACTCCCACCCTCGACATCCTCGTTAGCCATAATCGAGTTCTCCCCGACATTTGCTTTGGTAACGACAATGTTTTTAAGCCATGCCTTATTTTTTACCAACGTCAAATTATCAAAACCGCTGGCAAAAGTTGGAATTGCTGAACTTAAAAGCAGTGCCACGCCAATTGCTCCTGCTGCTAATTTATTAATCATTCTTTCTCACCTCCTTCCTTCAATTCGAAAACCAACTAGCTTAAGGCGATTTAACCTGTTTTATAGCTGGTCTTAAAATTGGCAAATAAAATAGTGAAATCATATTTTCAAAATAAAAGGCGACCCAAATAGGGTCGCCTGCGTTCGCGCTCAGCAATCTTTATTTAATTTTCTTTCAAAATTTAAACTGTTAAAATTTCAGGTATTAATTGAGCTATTTCATGTTGGGTTTTTCTGATTGACCGGCTGGTAATTTGAGTTACTTTACCGTCTTGAACAAAAATTTCTACACTACCCCATCCTCCTAAATCCTCTAGGGAAGATTGAATTTCTTTTAAAAATCCGTTGGTAAGCATATTACTGGACATAAGAATCCTTTTTTACCATAAAAATTTTCTAGCTGCAGTAATATGAATCACAAAATTACCTATAAAATAAGCAAAAGGGCTTGATGGATTAGGAGATGTGAGAATGCTTGTCTACTAGTTTGGTAACTTCTATGAGTTCTTCAAAACTTAATTTTGTGAGTTTGCTGTCAGGCGCAGAAGATGAACCGCAAATAACCATGTGATGGCTTTGATGCAAAAACCAGGAAGCCTCTGGATCCAAAGTTTTAACCTTAGTATAAATTGGCTCCAAATCAATCTCAAAAGAAGGAGTAAAAAATTGAACTGATTTATATTTTGGGTGATACATTAAAAACAGATCGCCTCCCTGTTCCCTGCAGAATTCACGATCCACGGTTTCTGAAACTACCGCAAAAGACTTGCCAAACTTGGTAGCAAACTCTTTTCTTTTTTCCCAATCTTTCAAACTTTGCTGTTTTCTTTTTAAGACTACCAGGATTCTGTTTAAAATCTCTATACCTAACTCAACTGATCTATTGGAATTTTGGGGCGTGCCGTCCTTACACCTGATAAAAGATTGCACACTGAATTCATCAAACTGAGAATTTGGAGCTTTTCCGGTATCTATCAACCGATTCCATTCAACCAGAACCTCCAGCGCTTTTTGGGTGATTTCGTCTTGAGGAATGTATCCTTTTTGCCTTAAATAATCATAAACCAAAGAACCGGCACAGGTATTAAGACCTTCTTTATGTTCATCAAACTTTCCTCCACCTGTACCTAAAAATACCTTATCCTCGCTCTCTTCTGTAGTTGCCTGGTTGCGCGATGCGGAGATAAATTCTATTTTTGCATCTTTAAATTCGGGATGAAATTTTTTGAAAAGCCAAATTGAGGCAATATCATCCAGGTGTGGGTTGATATGTGTAACCAGAGTCTTCATGTTATGATTTAAGAGTATACCATGATTAACTTTAAAAAACTCATCTTTGCTCCTCTTTTTTTAATATCTTTCCTAACCTTAATTTATCTAACTACTCCTCTTTTCAGATCCTATGATTTCATTTTCTCGCTTTCTTTAAATACTCTAATTACTTTAATTTATATTTCAGTTTTGATTTCCTTCTCCAGCTTATTATTTATTCTTTTGGCCACAATTGCAGAGGATTGGAGAATTAGCTTATCTACTGCAATTATTGGGTCTGCAATAGCTTTTGTGTTTATGGACCCAGTTTTTGCTGTAATTTTTGCAGTAGCAATTTTTATTAGTTTCCTGCTGTCAAACTTAAGCCTTGATGTCGCGCTAAAAAGCTACTTAAATTTCCAACCATCCAGCCTGTTGGGCCCTCCTGCTCGGCATTTGTCAGGGCTTTTAATACTGACAATTTGTATTGTTTATTTCTTCTCCACCAGCAAAATTATTGCCCAAAACGGCTTCCAAATTCCCGATTCTCTGATAGATACTGCCATTAAAATGGCGCCGCTACCTACAACCGGCACCCAGACTGAACAAGCAAACCTGCCGCAAATCACCGGTGAACAGATAGAACTTTTAAAGAAAAATCCTGATCTTATAAAACAATCTGGCTTAGACCCTAAAATCCTTGATAGCTTAGCTAATTCTTCTAAAACTAGCCTAGCTCCGCAAGAATTGAGTAATAATTTAATCAAACAAACTGTCAAGGATCAAGTGCAAAATTTTCTCAAGCCTTATTTAGGCTTTGTGCCAGCAGTTCTGGCAATATTACTTTTTCTGACTTTCCAATTTCTAGTTTCTATCCTCAACCTTCTAATCTATCCTCTACTTTGGCTGATTTTCCTAATTTTGGAAAAAACTGGATTTGTGAAATTTGAAACAGAACAAAGAACTGTTAAGAAAATGGTGGTGTGATCTAGACAGTAGATAATGGAAAATAGATGGTAGAATTTTTGAAGATTGAAGGTAGAAAATAGACTAATAAGTTTTCCAATTATTTCTAAGATTGGTTAGTTTCCCGCCTAAAGCAATATATCTACTAATAAGCTCATCACAAATTACCTGATTCAGATAACCTAAATCTTTTGCCATATTTAAATGCACCTCCATCTCATTAGCTGATCCAATTGCGCAATCGAGATGCTTTTTGAATTCTTTTTCAAATCTTCTTTTCGCCCAACCTTCGGCAACATTGGCAGGTGCAGATTTTGAGGCACGCCTTAATTGTGAAGCTAAATCATTTTTCTCATAAATCGGAAGTTTTATACAAAGTTTATTTACAGTAATTGCTAATTCATAGCTTTCTTGATAAACCTCTAAATCTTTGAAGCTCTGAATCATGTATTTATCATAACTTTTCTATCGTCCATTCTCCATCTTCAAAGTTCCATCTTCTACTTTCTACCATCTATCGTCAAATTCTAAGGGGCTTCATTTCTCCCCAGTTCTTCCCTGTTTTTAGATCAACCAAAACCGGCACAGAAAGTTTTAAGGCATTCTCCATTTTCTCCTTGACCATTCTTGCTACTTCATTAACACGTTTGGGGTTGCATTCAAAAAGTAGCTCATCATGAACCTGGAGAATAAGTCGGCAGCTTTCAGTATCAGTCGCCTTTGGCGACTTGTCAGCTTTCAGACTTTCTGACAGCTGATAGCTGATAGCTGATAGCTCTTTCTCTATTTCCACCATTGCCTTTTTAATCATGTCTGCGGCAGTTCCTTGAACAGGATGATTAACAGCAGCCCGCTCACCTGCTGATTTAATCATTCTATTTTCGGCTCGCAGCTCCGGAATATATCTTTTCCTCCCCCATAAAGTTTCAATGTAACCATTTTCATAACCAAAAGCCAAAGTTTTTTGCATCCACTCCCTGACTTTGGGAAACTGCTCAAAATATTCTTCAATATATTGACGCGCCACCTCATATTTCACTCCCAACTGGCGGGAAAGAGCATGGGGGCCTTGCCCGTAAAGCGTGGCAAAATTCATGGTTTTAGCTACCATTCTCTGCTGCCTGGTAACTTTATCCACTGGTACTCCAAAAATTCTTGAGGCAGTGGCGCCGTGGATATCCAAACTTTGCTCAAAAGCTTTCTTTAGCCCCGGGTCATCTGCCAGATGCGCCATTATTCTAAGCTCAATTTGTGAATAATCAGCTCCCAATAAAATCTTGCCTTTGGGCGCCACGAACGCTTTCCTTATTTCTCCCCCTGCCGAACCTTTAACCGGAATGTTTTGCAAATTAGGATCTTTTGAAGATAGTCTGCCGGTAGCAGCTCCCTCTACATTAAAAGTAGAGTGGATTCTGCCATCCGGCCCAACAAATTTTGGCAGGCTATCAATATATGTTGAAACCAGCTTAAACAGCTGCCTGTATTGGAGGAGGAACGGCACAACAGGATGGGCGGAAGATAACTCTTGCAAAGTCTCTTCATCGGTTGAGCGGCCGGTTTTAGTTTTCCTGACCACCGGTAATTTTAGTTCATCAAAAAGCACTTGCGATAATTGTTTCGGGCTGTTCAGATTACACTGATGTCCCACTTTTGAGTAAATATCTTTTTCGAGTTTGGCTAATTTAGCTTTTAGTTCCTTACCAAACTTACTTAAAAACTTCAAATCTATTAAAACACCTGTTTTAGACATTTTTTCTAATATAGGTGCAACAAAGTTATCAAGAGAGATGGCGAAGTCAGAAGTAGCCACGCGAGGGGTGGCAGCGAGAAGGGCATCCCGACGCGTAGCCGCAGCGTCCAGCGAGGATGCACGGCGGGATATCGAGCTGACAGGACCCCGAGCGTCTTCGGGTAACCTGGCAATCAAACTTTTAAACTCTAATTCCTCAAACAGTTTAACCACCTTTTCCTTATCAAAATCATGCATTACACAAGCTTTAAGATTTAATTTGATAGGTGCTTTTGTGTCTAGCATAGCCAATTTTTTACTCATCACCGCAGATTCTGCACCTTCTGATAGCAGTGTTTGCGTTCTTTCCGGAAGAGTTTTTAAATTTTTAGGGTTGTAAATTTCTTCAATAGAACCAAATTGGTGAATTAATTTAGTGGCTGTAACATCCCCAATCCCTGCTACTCCGGGAATATTATCTGATGCATCTCCTGCCAAACCCTTATAATCCGTAAGTTGTTTAGGAAAAAACCCGTATTTAACCATAAACTCCTCTACCCCATAAAGCCCCACATCAGAAAGAGTCTTTTTGGGCATAAATACTTTAATCTTTTTATCAATAAGCTGCATGATATCCCGATCCCCCGTCACAATGACAATTTCTAAATCCTTCTCTTTTTGTGCCTGCAAAGCTAAAGTCCCAATCAAATCATCTGCTTCGTACCCGGAAACTTTAAATTCCGGAATATTAAAAGCCCGGACTACTTCATGAACCCTTTTGTATTGGTTGGATAAACCTTCATCCGCAGGCCCCCGGGTGGCTTTATATTGGGTATAAGCCTGGTGCCTGAAAGTTGGCCCTTTTTCATCCCAGGCCACAGCCAAATACTCAGGATGAAGTTCAGAAATAACCTTTAAAATCATGGAAGAAAAGCCAAAAACAGCATTAACTAACTCTCCCTTGGAAGTAGTAAAAGGAGGAGTGGCATGATATGCCCGATGAAGCAGGGCATTACCGTCTACAAGCACTAATCTTTTCATGCTCCGATTGTAGCATTATCCAACCTTCATGTCATTGCGACTAACAAGCAGAATTAAGTATTTTTTGGAGATTTTTGAGGTTTTGGACATCCTTCTGCCCAAAGAGTCAATCTGACCAAGCATACCAGACCAACTGCCCATAGAAGACTGCCTGGATGTCTTAACATCTCTCTGAAAGATGGCGGTGTTATTATATCTGCATTCGAATCGAGTTCTGACGGATAACCCGATTCTATTCCTCCTCTTCTTTCCATAAGTATCAGTATTTTACCATAAGTACCAGTTTTCTTGTTCTGAACGCTTCGATCTCACTCAGTGTAGACTTTACCGGAGGATTCATGCTCCGATTGTAGCATTATATGCTAAACTATTTCCATTATGGCAGGAGGTTATTTTACCAGCTTTGATGGAGCCAAGATTTATTACCACAAAACTACCAGAGATAAAAATAAGTGGCTGGTATTTCTTCATGGGTTTGGAGGTGATCTGACTGCCTGGAAAAAGGAAAGAACATATTTTACTAGGCTCGGGATTTCCACCATTGCCATGGATCTGCGGGGCCATGGTTTATCAGAGCGTAGCAATAATGAAAATTTCTATAAACTGGAAAATTTCTCAAAAGATGTGGCCAGCTTAGTAAAGAAAGAGGGACTCGCGAATCCGGTAGTTATCGGCCATTGTTTTGGAGGCATGGTCGCTATTTATTTTCAGGCTCAATTTCCCAAAGTTTCCAAGGGATTAGTGCTGATAGATACAAGTTTCAAGCCGCCATTTTTTAGCTACAATCCCGTAGAAAAAACTTTTTTTAAACATCTTATTAATCTGATCTTAAAATTTGTGCCTGATATAAAAACTTCCGGGCATGCCCACTTTGAGAAATTTATTGGCACAACCGATTTGGATATCAGACGATTATCTTCTGATATTTTACACACCTCTTTAAGAAGCTATTTGTTGATGAGTGAAAATTTGGTGGGTCTAAATGCCAAAAAACTGCTGGATAAAATCACTGTTCCTACATTAGTGATTGAAGGTATAAAAGATATTATTTTCCCTCCGGAAATTGCCCGTTATCTTGCCAAAAGGATTAAAGGATCTGAGCTGGATTTCATTGAAAGAGCAAATCACATTATAGTTATAAACAATCCTGCTGATTTAGAAAAAAGTATTGAAACATTTCTTAAGAAAATTAACTTTATTTAAAAAGAGCTCGGGCAAATTCCAAATACTCAGAACGGCCTTGGCTAGCCATAAAATACCACCATTCCACTCCCCAAAGATAAGTTTCATCAAAGCCGGTTTTTTTAGCAAAATTTACATAATTTTTAAAATCATCCACCGTAAAAATTCTAGCTTGCTCTTCTGGGGATATAAAACTGCCACTTGCTAACCAAGGTTCTGCCTGAAGTTCCACAATAATAGTCTTTTGATTGTTGCGGGCAAAAATATTTCTCACTAAGCTTGATTTAAGGCTGTAAAAATACGGGGGTAAAGGATAGATTATATACCCAAAGAATCTATCATGCACTTTTCTATACAAAGTTGTCCCAAACACATCTGAAAACTCTGCAGGGGTAATCCAAAAACCCAATTCTCCGGAATCTGTCATAATAATTGTTTTATCGCTAAGACTTCTAACAAGAATCGCTTCTTTTTTGAGGAAAATTTTATCCGGAATGCCGCAATTTTCTCCAAATCCTCGCAAAAGAGGTTCATTCTCAATTTGCCAAGCCCAAACCGCTGGATGATCCTTATATCTTTCGACGGTTTTTTGCACAAATTCCAAAATCTTTTGCTGTCTATCTTGTAACGTTAAACTTTTGGCCCACTCAGGAATATGGCATTCCGGCCAGCGGGGCTGTCTCATTCCTAAAACTAAAATTACCCTTACTCCTCTTTTTGCTGCCTCATCTAACATGTAATCTGTGACTGAAAAATCAAATTGGTCTGGGTTTGGCTCCAGCATATTCCAGTAACTTGGGATTCTTAAATGTTTAACTTTAAGATCATCTAGCATAGCAGCATAGGTTTTTTGCCAGTCCAAATTCAAATAACCAGCATATCTTGGAGAAAATGTTACACCATATTCAATTTTCTGAAGGTTCTGATTAACAGAATTAAAAATAAATTCTCCAAAAGAAATCAAGAGAATTAAAAAGAAAAATACTATAACCAGAATCTTTAAAAAAGATCTAATTCTAACCATATAATTATTGTCTTCTTAGTCTGCCAAAAATTCTAGAAATTATGTGTGCTGCAGTTTCAGGTCTAAAATCAACAATGCCTCCATGATCCGCATGTTTAGTGCCAACTAAAAATACCACATTTTCTGCCTCAGGTAATAATTTTTCTTTTAGATGATGCTGCCTGACTCTGGTTAAACTTGCCATCTCTTTTCTGCTTTTGTAGGCATCCTGATAACTATTAATATAATTTTCCCTGCTGCCATATATAGCTTCATACTCCGTCTTTCGCTCCTCACTCATCTCGTCCCATTTTTTACCTATCTCATCAATTAATTCTTCTTCTGTCTGAGGAGGAGGCTGTCTGTTTTCAATTTCAGATGGAGGAAGATATTTTCTTAAATCAGAAACTAAATCCCTGTCTGTTGCCATTACCACCACCGGAGCTTTAATCTTCTCAAGATAAGGGTTAATATTTATTAAATTATTTAATTGATTTTTAAGCATATGCAGATATCTAGGCCCGGCAAAAGCAATGTCTTTCAAAAGACTCTGCGCAAATTGCATCTCTAGTCCTTTTGGTTTATCTACCCCCATTTTCCGACGCTCCTGGCCACTGATTTTAAATACATCCAATAAAAAACCTTTTGCCATCTCCGCTAGACTTCTATTATTCATACCCATAGGATTTGCTAAAACTACGCCATTAATTTTTATATCAGGGTATTGCTCCTGAAGTATAACGGCCAAATCACCAGCTCTTATCGCCCCTTCCGAGTGTCCGACTAGTGTAACTTCTCTAACGCCTTGTTCTTTTAGAAATGCAGCTATTCCAGCTGATTCTATTTGTAAAGAATCTGGTCCTATCTTATTAGTTCTGGTATCAATACTTAAAGTTCTGACTTTAGACTGTTCGGCAAGACTTCCAGGCAAAGGCCAGATAACCGATTGATCAACTTTCCATGGCCAACCAGGTAAGTGTATTACTGCTCGAGTAGGGTCGAAGTGCTCTTTTTCTTGCTTTGTTAAAGGAGGAGAAAATTCCACCCAAGAAACCCTAACTATATCCGAGCCAATAAATACATCCTTAGTGCCAAGTGAGGACCTAGTTTCTGCGGATGGGGTTCCTTCAGCTCTCTCCATTCTTATATCTTACCAAATTAATTATCTCGGATTATCAAGATAGACATTTTTTTCTTTTCTAAAGACAAAAGCTTCAACAAATGTTTGAATATACTCATAAAATCCAATCCAAAGTCCTTTTTTGAATCTTCTTCCGGAGAATATTACAGGTTTGTTAATAAATTTTATTTTGCCCAATTTTGCAACCCTAAAGCTTAAATCTATATCCTCTTGTGCTTGCAGACTGGTATTGAACCCACCGCTTTTTTGATAGATGGTTTTTAATATACCAAAACTGAATCCAGCCAACCAGTAATGGCCTGAGAATAACCTGTAAAAAGATGCTATTCTGGGCTGAGAAAAATTAATTAATGCATTAGCCAAAGGCGAACAATCCGTAATCTTGCAAGAAGTAGTAGTTGCTACCACCTCACCTTTGATCGCAAAAACTAAAGTCTCTATCCAACCCCGATAAAAAACAGTATCTGCATCGGCAGATAAAATAATCTCCCCTCGAGCTTCATCAAAACCTCTGGCTCTGGCAGCTCCTCTACCTTGCCTGTCTTCTCTAATAATCCTTAAGTTCATCCCTTTGGCAAATTTTTGGGCCAACTTAACAGTTTGATCAGAAGAATTATTGTCAACTAAGATTACTTCATAACTTATTTTTGTTTTCTGCTCCGATTCTAAAAGAGAAAATAAAGAATTTTCTATATATTTTTCTTCATTAAAAGCAGGCATAACAATCGATACTTTTGGGTTAGAATTATTCATGGGATCTAGTCTTAAACCACAGATAAACTATTGCACTGTAAAAAATGAGCGCCCCTGATTCTAAAAGTAAATATTCTCTATAAAACGGCAGCCAAAAAGAAAGCGATGGCAAAAAGTTAAAGATATGTAAATAATCTGTTGACATACTAAGATAAATGAAGGTCAACCCTAAAAAGAATGTCCAGACAGCCGAAAGGTACACCACTAGCCGGTATTTTTCCAGATCTTTATGAATTACAAACACAATGATAGCAATAAGTAACATAAAAGCCCCAGAAATTTTATCAAGTAATTGAGCATAGACCAAGGCTGAAATAGGCCAATCATTATTAACATCAGTTAATTTAAAATCAAAAAAATGTATAAAAGCATCAGCAAGAAGATAAATAGCTCCTAAAACCAAAAAAATCTTGAGTATGTTTTGGATCTTTTTATGCATATTTCTAATTTTATCAGACTTTTGACAACCAAAGGGAAGTTGATTATATTTAAACAATGATTCTTCCTTTAAGTATTATAATCCCCACTTTTAATGAAAAGCAGTTTCTGCCAAAACTCTTAAAATCCATCGAAAATCAAACCAGACAACCGGAAGAGATAATTATCGCTGATGCATTTTCTATTGATACGACAAGAAAAATCGCCCAAAAATTTGGCTGTAAACTTGTTAATGGTGGTTTACCAGGAATAGCCAGAAATAGCGGCGCCATGGTTGCCACAGCACCTCTGCTGTTGTTTTTAGATGCTGATGTAGTTTTACCACCCACGTTTCTGGAAGAAACTACTGCGGAAATGGTAAGAAGGAAACTTGATATTACCTCTTGTTTCATCACACCAAGATCCTCACTTCGAATTGATCACATCCTGCATAAATTTACCAATCAATATATGCGGCTGACACAAAAATTCCATCCCCACATACCCGGATTTTGCATCTTTGTAAAAAAAGATCTCCATTTAGCTATCAAAGGATTTGACGAATCTTTGATGCTCGCTGAAGATCATGATTATGTCAAACGCGCCAAAAGAATCGGCAGATTTGGTTATCTAAAATCTTATAAAATACCTGTCTCTGTCCGCAGACTATCAAAAGATGGCAGACTCAAGATAGTTTTAAAATATATCGCCATAGAGTTACATCTAATTTTTATCGGAAAGATAAAAAATAATATTTTCAATTACAAATTTGGCCATTATGACAAATGATTTACCGCTATAGTTTTGGGGTTAAACATTGTTTGGTCCTTTCTGAAAAGACAGCTCTTTCAACCTCATTTAAAGCAGAAGAAGATGCTTCATGACTTAAAAAATTACATGCTGACAGCCTGGAGACTGCAATCTGCTCTGCAAGCAGCGGTTTTTCTGCTAAGCCGAGCTTATCAATCAGCTTTAGGTCCCATTTGGATAAACTATTGATTGTTGCTCTGATTGACATCAATGCTCTTTTGTCAGAGACATGGTTATAAACTGCCTGCAAAACATTCATCTGCCCGGTTATATTTTTACTGACTTGACTTGCAAAATCCGGATCTTTAAAGTTGGCTATACCGATAAACTCCTCCAGATGGAATAGATACCGGTATAGCGTTGGTTCAATCAAATCCTGGCGGCTGGTTTTAACCAATCCTTTGGCCTCCCTGATCCGTCTTGTTGCAAATTCAAACTCACGGATAGCTCTTACATGGGTGGTCCCTGCAAATTTTAACTCCAGAATCTCACGGACTGATTTTAAGAAATAAAGGGGCGAGGCAGGAGTAATTTGAGATTGTCCTATATCATCCTCTTGGGCATAGGACGGAGTAAAAAGTAAAAAGTAAAAAGTAAAAAGCAGAAAACAAGCGGTAATTATTCTCACTATCTTATTTTATCAACTTTTCTTCTTCCCCACAATTTTTTCAAATTCCTCAGATTCCAGGGTTTCTTTTTCTAAAAGCTCTTTGGCTACCTTATCCAATTTAATTTTATGATTTCTTAAAATATCCTGGGCATTTTTATAGCAAAGATCCATTATTTTCCTTGTTTCCGTATCCACCGCATCATGAAGTTTCGGGGAGAGATCTGCTCCCTCTTCCATCCCCCGCCAAATTCCAAACATGGGCCTGGGGTTTACATTAATCGGCCCTAAAGAAGACATGCCATATTGGGTAACCATTGATCTTGCAATGTTAGTGGCTATTTCAATATCCGATGCCGCGCCTGTTGAAATATCCTTAAAAATCAAATCTTCTGCAGCTTGCCCTCCCAGGGCCGCGGTAATTTGTTCCAAAAGGCGGGATTTGCTCTCGTTAGAACGGTCTTCTGTTGGAGGAAACATTGTATGTCCTCCGGACATGCCTCTGGCAACTATCGAAATACGGTGCACCGGATCAACGTTTTTTAAAAAATGCCCTACAATGGCATGACCTGCTTCATGATAGGCTGCCAGTTTCCGGTCTTGTTCCGATTGTATTCTTTTTCGCTGCGGCCCTAATTTTTCCTTAGTGGCAGCTTCTTCCAAATCTTTATTGTCTATGGCAGTTTTTCCCTCTCGTGCTGCCAGAATTGCCGCCTCATTTAACATGTTAGCCAAATCTGCCCCGGAAAACCCCACGGTTCTTCTCGCTAATTTTTCTGTTGAAACATCTTTGGTGAAAGGCTTACCTTTCATATGAAGTTCAATGATAGCTTTTCTTTCTGCCAAATCCGGTAAGCTTAAAACTACCCGCCTGTCGAAACGGCCCGGCCTTACTAAGGCTGCATCCAAAAGATCAGGTCTGTTTGTAGCTGCCAACACTATCACATGATCATTAGGGGTAAACCCGTCCATCTCCACCAAGATCTGGTTTAAAGTTTGCTCCCTTTCATCGTGCCCGCCGGAAAAACCCATACCGCGCTGCCTGCCGATTGATTCAATTTCATCAACAAAAATAATTGCCGGAGCGGCTTTTTTGGCCTGGGCAAACATATCCCGGACTCTGGCCGCACCAACTCCAACTAACATTTCCATAAACTCTGACCCTGCAATAGAGAAAAATGGCACTCCGGCTTCCCCTGCCACTGCCCTTGATAGTAATGTTTTACCTGTTCCGGCCGGACCCACCATTAATACTCCTTTAGGTATTCTTGCTCCTAAGGCTTTAAACTTCCCCGGGGTCTTTAAAAATTCCACTACTTCAGATAGTTCGCGTTTTGCTTCTTCTGCCCCGGCTACATCTGAAAACTTAATTTGTGGCTGATCTTTGGTGAAAAGCCTGGCCCTGGATTGAGCAAAAGAAAAAATACCCTGTGCTCCTTCTCTGGCGTTTCTGAAAAGCAAAAACATCAAACCCACCAATATCAGGATTGGTAACACTGCCGACAAAATCCCAATCCAAGCCTCCTGGATAGACAAATCTTTTACTTCAATGGTAACGGTTTTAGGATCAACACCACTCGACTCTAAAATTTTATAGATGGATTCCCCGGCTTCTTTGCGGGAGGTAATCTTCTTGTCTGAATCTTTTACTTCTGCTGTTACCTTATCCCCTTCCACAGAGATTTTTGTCAATTTATTATCTTTGACATCAGAAATAATTTGAGAAATTGGCACTTCACTGCTGTCAGCAGTTTTGGGTCCGCCGGAAACTTGATAAAAGAAAATCAGAGCAGCTAAAGCAATTAGGATATAAATGACTAAACCTTTAATAATTGCCCATATTCTTTTGTTCAAATTGATTCTTCTTTTGCCATTTGCCATAGTTCGACTTGCTCGCTACAAGTGTTGCAAATTGTAACACAAACAGCTTCACAATAAAACCTTAAAAGGCAGCGAAGTCGTAAGTAAACAAAAAATGTTGTTAGTTTTGTGCTAACTAAATCTCGGACCAGAAACCGATCGACACAAAACTAACACAAACGAGCAAGTCCCTACCGTGCGAGTGATTTTTTGTACTGCGACAAGCTGCTTTATACAAAATAATCCAGCTTCATGGCAGCTTTGACTTCAAGGAGGGTTTTTTGGGCTTCTGTTCTGGTTTTGGCAGTACCTTCTTTTAAGATCCGTTCGACAAGCTCAGGATCTCGCTCGTATCGAGCTCGATTTTCTCTTATTGGATCCAGGAAATTATTTAAAACTTTAACCAGATACTTTTTTACCTCAATATCCCCAACCTGGCCTTGTCTGTATAGTTCTTGGTACTTAGTTATTTGTTGTTTGTCAGAATCAGCTCCAAAAGCATCCAAATATGTAAATACCGGATTACCCTCCACATGCCCTGGATCTGTAGGATGAATCCTGGTTGGATCTGTATACATACCCATGACTTTTTTCTCTACTTCTTCAGGAGAATCCGATAAATTAATCACATTACCTGCAGATTTACTCATTTTTACTGCTCCATCTGTACCGGGCAAAGTGGGAATTTCCCCAACCAAAACCTCAGGAATTGGCAAAACCTGACTAGACACCTCCGAGGTGGGCTTTGACTCCTCGGAGGTGGACCGATAAATTCTATTAAAATCCCTAGCCACTTCTCTGGTTACTTCAACATGAGATACCTGATCTTTTCCCACAGGCACTAAATTAGCTTTAACCATCAAAATATCTGCCGCCTGCAAAACCGGATAACCCAAGAGTCCATACGAAGGAACTTGTATATCTGCATCTCTCATTACATCTTTTAAAGTCGGCATGCGCTCAAGCCTTGGAACTGTGGTTAAATTTCCAAAAATTAGGGCCAGTTCTGCAACTTCCGGAATCTGGGATTGGATATAGACAGTAGACTTTTTTGGATCAATGCCAATAGATAAATAATCCAACACCATTTGATAAATATTGTCCTTTAACTCTTTTGTTTTCTCTGGTTTAGTGGTTAAGGTATGCAAATCTGCAATGATGAAAAAACACTCATATTCATCTTGCAACCTGACCCTATTTTTGAGTGACCCAACGTAATGGCCTAAATGTAACCTACCTGTAGGTCGATCTCCAGTAAGTATCCGCTTCATGCTTTCTAGTCTACCATAAAACTCCGTATCCAGGATATTTATCTTATATACCTTGGTTTGACAACACCTATCCAAATCTAGTATAACTACTCTTTTAAAGATGATCGCTCATTCGCTTGAGTCGGATCTGCCCCCAAATTCTATTCAAATAGGTATTTTCGATGAAGCTGAACCCTTGAGAGCTGTCTCTACTTGGGGAGCCATTGGCGCGGAGGCTGTTTTAGCCCAGTGTTATCCTAAAGCAATCTCTCTATTTTATCAGTCATTTGATGTAATTACTGCCAGACAGGAAGGAATAAATTATGCTGCTATCTTACAAGATCACGGAGTAAAAGTTCTTATGGTAAGGGATCTCTTGGCCGAAACCTTAAAACCAAGACCATTAAGAAAAGACGCAGTAATCGCTGCGATGGTTGGTAGAGCTCAAGCTATTCAAAATCAATATGATATTCATGTAGAAGATTCTGCTGATTTAATAACAATGCTTGTAGAACAAGACATTGTTCGGTATGGAGAGGAAGGAGCTTTGAACTTAAATCAAACTTTGAGCGTTGACCCACAGTTTCCTCTGGGTAATAGTCTCTACGGCAGAGATCATATGAATGTCTTATGCGACACAAGGGTAGTTTCGCGAATGGCCAAGGCTATTAGACGACATGAAGTTGATTTGTACGAACTCGTCTACCAGCAACATTTGGCACCACACACAACAATTATCATCCCTTCTGGCGAAACCTTTGAAGGTGGTGACGCCTATATTCATAATGGTACTGTGTTTGTCGGTGTAGGCACACGTACCACATTAGGCGCAGCAGTTGGAATATATCAGGCTCTCAAACCACAACTGGAACAATGCTGTCTGAAATTCGCCGTAGTAGAAGACGAAGATCCGTTCGGCCGATCTTTTAGCGAACAACAAGACTCCATGCATCTTGATACTTTCTCAAATCCAGTAGGCAAAAGAGAAATAGCTGTTTGTATAGAAGAAGCGCGAAGAAGAAGAATCAGATTCTTAAATAGTTTTGGGGATAATTTAGTTATAAATGATGGTTTCGGTAGCTTCATTGACTTTCTGGAGCAAACAGAAGATAATATCGTGATTATTCCACAAGAAGAACAAAAAGGATTTGGCTGTAACTTTCTACTCAAAGGAGAAGATAGCAGCGGGAGATGTGTCATATTTGTGCCGCTACGCTATAATACTGATACAAATAATCAACTGAGAGGGCTGGGTAAACAAGTGGTACATACCGATTTATTTGAGAGCACCAAAGGTTATGGTGCCGCACATTGTATGACCGGACAGCTTTTAAGATCAAACATATGACCGAACAATATTTAGGTATTCCTGTCCCTGTTTTGTCCGAGAGTAATATCCCAATTACTAAACCGGATCTTTTAAATATGCCTCGAAGTAACCAATATATTTGGACTGCTACACAAAGAGATTTAATATCTCATCTTGTCGGGCTTAATCCTGTTTTGGCCGAGGCTGGCATGCGGGCAACCGAACCATCTCCTAATGTAGCAGCTGATTTAACCGTAATTTGTCATGAAATGGCAGGAAGATTAAGAAAAAGTCCTGCGCAAATTGCTCAAGAGTTGGCTGAGGGTTTTAATTCAGATCCCAATCCGCCAACTATTCAAGAAGCTATCGCCCAAAAAGGATATCTTAATTTCCTGCTTAATATGCATATATTCGGAAATCAAGCCATCTCTGAAGTCGAAACATATCAAGACCACTATGGTGAACAAAACATCGGAGAAGGTGAAACAGTGGTAATTGACTGCTCATCCCCTAACGTAGCCAAATACATGAGTATCGGCCATTTAAGATCAACGATAATCGGCGAATCGCTTGCCAGAATAAACAGAGCCATCGGTTATAAAGTTATTCGTGATAATCATTTAGGCGATTGGGGAACTCAATTCGGTATGTTGGCAAGAGCTCATGAACTATGGGCAGATGATTATGAAGAATTAAGTGAGGGCACTGATCCGGTCAAAGGTCTATATAAACTCTATGTTCGTATTCATGAGGAAGTAGAGAAAGAAAAAATCGCCGAACGAGAAAGATCGGGTTTAGATGCAAACGAGGATGTGGAAACAGCTTTGGAACGAGAAGGTAGAAGATGGTTTCAAAGATTGGAATCTGGAGACGAAAGAGCAATTGAACTTTTAAAGTGGGCTACCCAAAAAAGCTTAGCTGAATTCCAAAGAGTATATGATGTACTCGGATCCCGGTATGAATATATGCTGGGAGAATCGTTCTATATACCTATGATTCCACGTGTTTTAGAATATATGAGAGAAAGAAACATTGCCTCAATAGATGAAACTGGCGCAATTGTGGTTGATTTATCTATGAAAAACCTTGATAAATTAGTAGTTCAAAAAACAGACGGCACAAGCTTATACTCCACCAGAGATTTAGCCACACTGGTAGCGCGCTGCGCTTGGTTTAATCCCCACAGAATTATTTATGTAGTTGGTGAAGATCAACAAAGATATTTTCGACAAATTTTTGCCACTTTCGATATGATGACGGGGAATACAGGTCCTCAAACAGAACATGTTCATTTCGGCATGATCAGGTTGCCAGAAGGAAAGATGTCCACCAGAGCCGGAAGAGTGATTTTTTTAGAAGATTTGCTAACTGAAGCTGTTGACAGAGCCAGACAAAAAATTGATGATTTAAGCAGGGATCTATCTAGAGAGGAAAAAGAAACTATCGCCAGACAAGTAGGAGTTGGGGCGGTTGTATTCTTTGATCTGGGACAAGGTAGAGAAAGATCGATTAAATTTGACTGGGACAGCGCTTTATCCTTCACAGGACGCAGCGCTCCTTATATCCAATATGCATATGCCAGAATGAGAGCCCTACTGCAACGAGCTCAGAAGGAACAAATGGAATTACGGTACGATTTACCAATCGAAGTGACTAATCAGCCAGGAAACGCCCTCATTAAACATCTTAGTAAATTCCCTGAAGCAATTACTAGAGCCGCGCAAACCAGCAGACCTGATATACTTGCAGAATACATCTTCCGTGCTGCTGATTTATTTACTACCTTGTACGACAGAGTACGTATCGTTAATGAACCGGATTCAGTACGAAGGAACAGTCTTCTGCGTTTGACGCAAGCCTCAGCTCAAGTTGTGAAAAACGGCCTAGACTTGCTTTGCATTGAAGCGCCTGAAAGGATGTAAAATAAAGAGATGATAAATAGCTTAAGAAAATTAATAAATTTCCAATCATATTCAAGCAAAGAAAAGCTGATCTTAGAATATATTAAGACTCAGCTTGAAGATGCTGGCATAAAACCTTTTTTCCAAGGAGATAATTTAATAGTCAAACTGGATGGCGAAGATCAAAAACGAGCATTTATTTTTAATAGTCATGTGGATATTGTGGATATAGGCGATATTATAAGATGGAAACACAATCCATGGGAAGGTGAAATTGTCAATGGCAGAATTTTTGGCAGAGGTGCTTCTGATGCGAAAGGTGGAGTATTAGCCATGATGGAAACTGCCAAATCCTTAATCAAAAAGCAACTATCCACAGATGTTTGGTTTACCTTTGTGGTGAAAGAAGAAACAGACGGAGCAGGAACAAAACAATTTACAGAGTGGTTTGAAAAAAAGGGTTATCTCAAACAATACAGTGAGCTGGCTGCTGTTTTTGCAGAACCAACCGATCTTAACACTGTCAAATATGGACACCGGGGACACTTTTTTATTAAAGCAGAAAAGACAGGCACTTCTACTCACTCCTCCAGACCCTCAGCTATAAAGTCTCATGCGATTGCCGAAATGAATAATTTTATAAACGATTTGCAAACAGAAAATTTGAGCTGGCAGAAAAAGTTTAAAGACTCTGAGTTTGTTCCTCCCGCTATTACCTCAACCTCAATTGAAGCTAAATCAGATTCTCCCAATAAAACAGCCGGCTATTGTCGGGCTACTTTTGACTTACGCACTATTCCCGGCTACCATGAAAAGGCCTTTGACAGAATCAAACAGCTGGCACAAAAGCGGGGTATTAAATTATCGCTACTTCATCCCCCAGGTCCGGCCGGCTACACCAACCCAGATTCAAAAATTGTCAAAGTATTCCAAAGTGTAGTCCCAGGAATAAAAATAGCAATAAATGATGCTTCCAATGATTTGGGGTTTTTTACAAATTTAGGCATTGACGGGGTGATTTTTGGCCCAGGAGAAACCTCTCAGGCTCACACAACAGATGAATCAGCAGATATTAAACAAATTAGCACTGCATCAGGTATTTTCGAACAGGTTTACTTTGCCTGGGCTAAAGATTAAGAAATATTTCAGGGTATTGAAAATAACTATCAGATATTGTATAAAGTCTTTTCTATATGAGCTCTATTGGAACTGAAAGAGTGATCATTGTTGGTGACATCACAGACATAAGACCTAAGGAAATATCTGATTTTGTCAAAAGAGCTAACTCCTTATGCGGAGGGATCTATCCTAATCGCGAACAAAATCTACCAGATACAGAGATGGTGAAAAGAACACGTGCATTATTAACTGCAGCTGGAGTACCAGATTCTTTACCTATCATTCTATGCAGTTCACCAGAAGAAAGAGCAAGACAGATACTAGAAAATCTCAGTTCACGCAGAGCGCAAAATGGTGAAGGATCATATTGGATTATAGACAGGAATCCATCTACTCTCCTAGCAGCTGTTAAATCTATGACTGACAGTAATAACCCTCTCCACGCAGACATCTTAAAATCCATAACTGTAATAGGTTTTGGAGCAGCCTTTGATCATTTGGATCCTGCTACAGGAATAAGGATCACCATTTTGCCACGTCCATTTTATCCTTTCCCCACTCACCCTACTCCAGCTTCTTAAAACTTTAAACCAGCTCGAAACATTGACAATCACAAACTTCGGATGTAATATCCTTTACGCTCAATAATATGGCTATATCAGAAACGCCTTTATCGACTAGAACTACTCAATTAACAGATATCGTCTTAATGGTTAGCCCTGATAGCTTTGGTTTCAATGACCAGACAGCCAGTACTAATACTTTCCAAAGTAAGCTATCTCCAGATTCCGGAGAAATTTGCCATAAAGCCATGACAGAATTTAACACAGTGGTAGATTTATTGCGCGGAAATGGAATTAAAGTAGTCGTGTGTCCCAGCAGAACAGGTGTAAATACTCCTGATGCAGTCTTTCCCAATAACTGGATTTCCTTTCACAGCGAATTAGATGGTATAGATGTCATTTTATATCCTATGCTTGCTCTTAATAGAAGGGCGGAAAGACAATTAGACCAAGTGAGACGTTTGGTTCCCTGGATAGCAACCGATTCATCTCATGTACTGGATTTAACATATCATGAACAGTCCGGGCGCTTCCTTGAGGGTACCGGCAGTTTGGTATTCGATCGAAGAAGAAAAGTAGTCTTTGCCCATGAGTCAGCCAGAACTTCCTATCAAGTTTTGGATGATTTTTGTGCAAAAACAGGCTATCGGCCAATCAAATTTCATGCATATGGTAGAGGCGGAGAATCAATTTATCACACCAATGTAGTTATGAGTATTGGTGCGGAGTTTTCCGTTGTATGTCTCGACGCGATAAGGAATACTCAAGAACGTCATAGTGTTCAGGGCGAACTAGAAACATTAGGGGTGGAGATAATCCCAATTACCTTAAACCAATTATACTCTTTTTGCGGAAATGTATTGGATATGCAGTCTATTTTGGGAAGAAATAGAATCATAATGTCCACTACAGCCTATGACGCCTTTACTGAGAACCAAAAGAGACAACTGTTGAATCATGGAGATATTGTTCCTGTCAATATTCCCACCATAGAAACAATTGGAGGAGGCAGTGCCCGTTGTCTCTTGGCAGAAATCTTCCCAGGCAAACACAATTAGTATGACCACATATACCCCACAAGAACTTAAATCAAAATTGAAAAACAGAAAATGGGTCATGGCTTACAATAAAATTTTGGCCGTAGTTGACCCAACTCCTAAGAGAGTTATGTACATTGAAGATTATGGCCCCAGAAATGGCTTTTTTATTGAAGGCTGGCGGGCATTACATTTTCCATTAACCAGTTCAATTGTCGAAAAAAGCTACCGGGAAGGAAATATGACTATTTACATCCTCAATCAGGGTAAAGCCAAACTTAATTTAGTTCCGTCTTTTGCTCCTATCGGCATAGAAGAATGTTTAGTCACAAAAGACAAAGTTGCTATCACTTTTGCAGGTTTCGGTGGCGGCGGAGTTAGCGCTTCCTTTTCCAGAGGTATAGCCGAAGGAGTAGAAAAAGTACAGGTTATCCAAGAAGGAGGAGGTAACAAGCTTGGTATAGGAAGAATCGTACTGCCTGCTAAAAAACTTTTGCTGATCGGGGTGGATGATACGGATAACGAGTCAGAAGGTGCCACTTATGCATTAGCTCATAACATATCCATTGACATAGGAAAAAAATTCAATGTCTATTATGCCACTCATAATAACATACAGCTCTTTCCCAACAATCCTCATAAGACCAAAAACTGTCTAAGCACTTTGATCAGCTTTATTTATGATCGAGACATCCAGAAAAAACAAATCATCGATGAGTTTATTAAGCTATTAAAAAAATATACTGTCAGTCCTCAAACAGGGATGGCTACTTTTGACGGGTTTTCTTTACCAGAAAATCTAATAGATTTTTGTACAGATCTAAAGTTCCATTTGTTTGAGGATCTTCAAAAGCTGAAAAGAGTGTGCAAAGAATCCAGGGTAACACTTTACCCAATTGGCGAAGAACGGGGTTTAATCGGGGCAGTCGCAGCCCTAGGCTTTTTTGACAGACCGGATTTTGGGGCAAAATTGCCCAGTCAATGCCATTAGGAAATCATTTCTTTAACTAATTTATCTGTCTTCTGGCGAGCATCCTTGATTGTAGTTTGTTTTTGTTGAATCCAAGATAATTGTTTTTTAATATTTTTGCTCGCATCATCCAATAGCTTATCCATTGTGACTGAATTACTTCCACCCACGTTTTTCCTCTTAATAATTACCAACTTGGGATCCACAGCCTTAGTAATCTCTTCGTCGGAAATTTTAATCTTTAAATTTAACTCCGCTGCTTTTTGTATAATCTCCGCAGCAGAAATTTGACTTAAGGGGTTGCCTTGCTTAATAGCCTCATCAACTAGCTGACCGATGATTTGATAAATAAGTCTATATCCTATTTTGGTCTTCTGAGATATAAAATCTGCCAAGTCTGTAGTTAATGAATAATTTGAGGTGGCCAACTCTAGCATTCTTTTTTCGTTAACCTTTAGGGTAGAGATTACTTTTTGCAAAGAGCCTACAACAGAAATGGTTTTAGTTAAACCCAGATGAATAAATTTTTTACTCTCCCTGCTATCCCGGTTATAACCCATGGGTAAAGATGACAAAATGTTGGCCACAATCGACCAAAAACCAATTATCTGAGGAGTGGTTGAACGTATAATTTCCAAAACATCGGGGTTTTTCTTCTGTGCCATCACGGACGAGCCGGTGATGGAATGCATCCTTTGAGATACTTCATCTCCAAGTTCAATCATTCCATATTCAAAAGTACTGAATAAAATTAAATCTTCATTTAGTTTACTCGCTACAAGGCAAATTTCCGAAATGGCAGTTAAATAACCAAGTTGGGCAAAACCTCGGGAAGAAATAGCGTCCTGTGGAATTTCCCATACTTTGGCAAAACCAAGGTATTCGGCAGTAAATTCCCGATCAAGCGGCCAAGATGTACCATAAGATTCACAAGCTCCTAAAGGATTCATATCATAAAGATCAAGATAGTACTTAATCGTATCCAATGTCCTTAAGAAACCATTAAGGTATGCTGCTACCCACTGTCCGACTGTTGTAATTTTCCCTGGCTGCATATGAGTGTACCCTGGCATAACCGTTTGTTTATGGGTAATTGCAAGTTTAAGCAAAGATTCTACGAGAGAAATTACGTTTTCGGAAAGTTTAAGCATTTGTTCCCTGAGATACAAAAGCTCCACTACCATCACCTGATCGTTTCGGCTCCGGCCAGTATGGATACTGTAGGCAGCTTCTCCTGCTTTCTCTACTAGTTTTGCTTCCAGGGTTAACTGGGCGCCTTTGTTTGGATCAATAGCAAATTGACCATTCCACATCTCTTTATCTATCTCAATTAGAGCCTTAAGACAAGCTTTAGCTCCAGCTTTATCAATAATTCCCTGCTTAACAAGCATCAACACATGAACTATTGTCCCCCAAATATCAAAAGGCGCCATTTCTATATCTAATTCCATTTGTTCTCCAGAAACTATAAATGATGATGCTTCAAGTTTAGGTTTATCCATGGTTTTTATCCTTTTTACCTATTAAATAATCCAGTATCGCCATTTGAATCCACATTCTATTTTCTGCCTCATCAATCACGATCGAAGATAAGCTGTCTAAAATCTCATCCGTCACTTCAACATTTCTCCTGACAGGAAGACAATGCATAAAATAGGCATTATCAGTCAGATCCATTTTTTGTTTGTCAACTATCCAGTGTTTTAATCCTTTCTTTATCTTATCTTCTTTAGACCAAGCACCATAGTGCCTGATAGATCCCCAGCTTTTGGCGCATACAATATGGGCATCCTGAAATGCTTCTTGCTGAGAGTTAGCCAGCGTTAAAGACCCACCGGTTTGTCTGGCTCTTGCTTTGGCTGTATTGATAATATCCTCGTCAAGATCCCATCCTTCAGGATAAGTTATGGTAACTTGCATTCCCAAATCACAAGCAGAGAGAATCTGAGAATTCGCCGTAGCCATTGGTAGAGCCTTGGGATGATAAACCCATGTTAGAACATACTTTTTACCTTTAGGGTTACCTAACTTTTCCATAATAGTCATGGCATCACCTAAACCTTGACAGGGATGATAAACATTTGATTCCATATTCACAACAGGCACCGTAGCGTATTTGGCAAAACTCTGTATAGTAGTATCTTTCTTGACCTCATCCCATGAAAGAACTTTAACGCTTTTTGAAGAAGCAGTCACTAGCTCGCTTGCTCTAACAGCAATAGCATCACTCATGCGCGATATCACAGGCACTGCTTCTTTAACATGTTCAATAGTGTTTTTATCCATGACTGCATTCTCCTTAAATTCAAACGGAAAACCGCCACTACCAGAAGATAAATCCACGGCCAGACCACCCAACTTATCCATGGCGGTAATAAACGACAATCTGGTTCGCAACGATGGATTGAAAAAAAACATGCTGAGAATCCTGTCTTGAAGTGATTTTTTCCATCCTGATTTCTTCATCACTAAAGCAGTTTTTATCATATTCATCAATTCTTGCTGTCCAAAATCTGAGGTTGTTAAAAAATGTTTCATGAAGGTTTATCCAGAGAAAAGTTTTTTATTAATTGAAGCTATAGTTTTGTGAATTTCATGCTGGTTACTTTCTGCATCCAGTTGGAAATATTTCTCGATTAACTGAACACCTAAATGACTGTTGGCAATCGGACCGGTCACCATGTCGATCTCCAGTTTGCATTTTTTCTTGAGTATTTCTTTAGCTCCCAATATGCCTGTTAAATCATTAGCTGCCAAAACCACATATGAAAATTGATCTCTAATAGGTTTGTATTTTAGTATATCAAGCACATGATATTCTCCAAGAATACCTTCGCCGAATTCCATAAGGATTAAATCCGGATCCACTGATTTAGCATGATTAATAAGGTTAACAGTCGATTCAAGAACCTCTTTTACATTACCGTTACAGGTTGAAGGTAAACCCATGTCCGTAAAATCCAAAACCTGCTCAACTCCGTTATCCAATAACTTATACGGATCCTGCAGATAACTGACTCCGGTAGACTTTATAGCTATGATCTTTTTACCATGCTGTTTGAAATAATTTGCTATCTTACAAGCCATGGTGGTTTTCCCGGAATCCATTCTGGTAGCCACAAAACAAATCATCGGAATGTTCTTTTGAATAGGTTTGATTTTTGGTAATACATAGCTTTTGAGAGTCTTTGAACATCCTTTTTCATCCACCAGCGCTCCCAATATCTTCACTTTCATCGGTTTACCCCAAGCTTCATAAACACCAGAAACATCCCCAATAAGTCCACTTTCGCAAAGCAGATATAACTGATCCCCGACTTTAATTTTCCCGGGAACCACTCCAGCAAATTCCACTAGTGCCTTTCTGTAACCTAATACTCCGGCAAAAATATCACCTTTTAGAGTTACACCCAGACGTCCACCAACAAACTCCATGACGTCTTTTTTACCAGAATTTTCTTCTGCCTGAATTACTACCATCATTCCTTCTTCGGCAGTAACATGATTGTCGATCCAGACCTCGTCTGACAAATCAACATTCTTAAAAATGGACGGAATTTTATCTAATTTAATTTTCTTCATATTTTCTTCTTTCTTTTAACATTAGTCGCCAACATACCCGGTATTGCGTATATCTTTGAGAACCCAGCAATATCCCGGCTGTCCCACATTATATTCTCCTCCCCATAAGTAGCGATCTTAGGATCCATCAAGGAATAAGGACTCTGACAGCCATTTATAATAATATTGCCTTTAAAAAGTTGAACTTTAACATCACCTGTCACATTTTGCTGACTGCTATCAATCATCGCTTCTAAATCGCGCATAACTGGATCAAAATAAAGAGCCTCATGTAATAAATTGCCGTAAAAATCACTTAGCGTTTCTTTCCAAAATGATTGCCATTTTGTCTGTACCAACTTTTCCAATTCTTTATGCGCTTTAATAAGAATAATCGCAGCAGGCGCTGCAAAAGCAACTCTACCCTTGATACCAAGAATTGTATTGCCTAAATGAATGCCTGTACCTATACCATGTTGGCTGCCGATCTTTCCAAGATAATCCATGATGACAATACCACTCATTTTCTTATTATCTATGGCAACAGGCAATCCTTTTTTGAAGGATAGAACAAATTCTACCAGGGATTGAGGTGTTTTGTTTAGTGGAGTAACACTAAAAATAACTTCCTCAGGAAATGTATCCCAAGAACCTTTAGTTTCCTCTCCGCTAACAGTAACTCCCAAAAGACTCTGATTGATTGAATAAGCACTTGATGTAAAGGAACCTAGTAAATGATATTTTTTCAGTAATTCAAATTCTTCCTCGCGCTTGATACCTGAATCTCTAACCGGGGTAAGAATTTTTAAATCAGGCGCCAAAACTTGCAAGGCAACATCGAACCGGATTTGATCGTTACCTGCACCAGTTGATCCATGAGCAATGTATTCAGCTCCTACTTTTTTGGCAGTTTCAACCAATTTCTGGACAATAACCAATCTCTCGGTACCGGCACAAAGAGGATAAACTCCACCCCGCAAGATATTCCCTTTGATGATATATGAAATAAACTGATTATAGAGCTGACTTTTACCATTAATAAGGTAGTGGTTTTTCGCACCTAATAATTTAGATTGTGCAGCAATTTTATCTATCTCTACTTTGCTAAAACCACCCGTATCAACGGTAACAGTCACTACATCATAACCTTGCTCTTTTAGATAAAGAGCACAATATGAGGTATCTAGACCTCCTGAAAAGGCCAATACTACTTTATTCACATGATTATCTTTATTTCCCATTTTTTTTGGAGTTTTTGTATAAAAAACTCGTCCTTGTACTAGGGACGAGATTAACCCGTGGTACCACCCTAATTTATCTTATTAAGTAATTAATAAGATACTCTTTATTAAGAAGACCTACTTTCTGTTGGACAGATTTCTTCGATCTTTGCTCGGAGGCTCTCTTCAGACAAGATTAAATTTAAAGGCTTTCAGCTATCCTTCTTGCTATAAAACGTCACCTTGCTTACTTTTCCTCTTCAACGCCGTAAAAGAATAGCATAAATAAGATCTACTTGTCAAATTATCTGTACTGGCACCCTAGATAGAGAACGGTTGTCCTCCTTTCTCAAGATAACTTTTAATATAAGCTAGCGGGGTCTGGTAATGCAAGGAGTGGTGGTATCTTTTCTGATTATACTTTTCATTAAATATGCCGCATCTCCT